>NZ_BAEV01000019.1 GCF_000246895.1 Clostridium arbusti SL206
ATAAATAACTATCAAGATTTATTTGTTTTTTGAACTCATCTAATCCTACTCTATCTATGTAACTTCCTAATCTTTCTCTAACAGTTGCATTTTCGTCATATACTTGAATGATTTTTTCTATTAAATCATATATTTTTTCTTCTGATACACAAGGAGCTATTTTATCTGCTATTCTTGGCTTAGCTCCACCTTTTCCGCCAACATAAAGCATCCAGCCTTTTCCACTTCCTATTAATCCTATATCCTTAAATGAACTGTCTGCGCAGCTATGGGGACAACCACTTACACCTACTTTAAATTTATTAGGTAATTTTTTTCCATGATATAGACTATCTAATTTGGATCCAACTTTTACTGAATCTTGAAGACCTCTTTTACAAAAAGTAGTTCCTGGACATACCTTTACACTTCTTACGCATAAACCTATTGCTGCACCAGGATCCATGCCTAAATCTTCCCAGACATTATCTAAATCTTCTTCTTTTAATCCAACTATTGCAATTCTTTGAGCTCCCGTAACTTTAATAGCTGCTGAATTATATTTTTCAGCTACATTTGCAATATTTCTTAAAATATCTGGAGTTACAATTCCAGCCGTCAAATGTGGTGCAATTGCATATGTTTCCTTATCTCTTTGTAATATTGCTCCTTTTTCTAATAAATCAGTTTTCATTCGTATAACCTCCCGAGCTTGTTTTTTTATATACATTATTAACTAATTAATCCAGTTTAATTGTATCATATTTATATAATAATTCAATTTTAATTCGATACTTTTTATGATAACTTTTATGCGCTAAGATACTACATACATATCCTATATACATTGTGCGCAATGAACCTATAGGCATTACAGTATTATCAATCATCATATCCATCACTTCTACCATTTTTGCTTTCACGAAACATTTTAATAAACAGAAACGTATATAGAGTGAAAGAAAGCAGAAGGAAGAAACCTATTATAATCATAAGAGAATCTACTATTGTTAGCGATAATGTAGGAATAGCAATCAATATAAACATAAGTGCATAAAAAACTGCTGTTGAAATCTTGCCAAACCACTTAGCTCCATCAAGCTTTCTATTTCGTCTCAAAAGCAATAATCCACAAAAAAACATGAACAATTCCTTTATCACCAAAATAATTGTGAGAATCAGCATGCCTTTAAAACGAAATGTAAGACTTAGCACAACAGCCGCCTGGGTAAGCTTGTCCGCAATTGGGTCTATTAGCTTGCCAAATTCTGTTATCATATGATATTTTCTTGCAATAAAACCATCAGCAAAATCGGTAATTCCTGAAATCAAAATAATCAAAGCAGAAAAATAATAATCTTTAGGTTCTACAGCATGTATATATGTCATTATAAAAACCGGTATTAGAGCTAGCCGAAGATAGCATAGGATATTTGGAACATTAAAAGTCTCCTTTAATTTTAGTTTCATTACTATCACTCCCCGATTTAATCTTCGTTTTATTAAATAAAGATAGATTTTTCCCAGGCCATAAACATACACTCATGAAAAGTTCCCCCCAGTCATTTTTTATACATTGCCATTATACCATTTTTAACTTAACAACAATATATCATAAAAAATTATAATGAGCATTAACACGTATATTAATGTGCTAATGCTCATTATAAGTAATCAGTTTTTCTTTTTCATCAAACTCATTCTTTAAGGTTTTATTTATGGAATAAATAAGATGTGCTGTTGGTAAAAGGAAATTTTCACCCTCAAAAGTTACTTCAAAATTGAAGCACCTTAATTTTACTTTATTTATAATTTATTCATTGCTACTTTCAATTTTAGGAGTTTGTCCTTCTTTTGCGGCTAGAATATTGCCTGATTGTGCCTTTGATATTTCTTCTGCTAAAGCTAGTATAGCTTCCATAAGTTTTGGTGATTCTAATGTAATTTTTAAGTTAATATCCATATACAACCCCTCTTATTTGATTTCTATTTTTCTTAAAAATTTATTTTATAAATATATATATGCCTTTAGCTATCTTTTTTCTTATAAAATAATAATAATTTTATTATAATGTGAAAATATATCTTCTATTTAAATATACTTTAGGCATCTTCAAATAAATAACTAGTCAGTATACTAGTATATTTTACTTGTTATTTATTTTCACATGCCTTAGCTTCTTCAAGTAAAATAACCATTTACATCCAAAATAAAAAGACACACATTAGGTATGTCTTTTTATTGTTATATTTTATTCTTCAAATAATATCTGATTTTTATACTTGTAAAAAAATTTGTTTAAATCTGCTCTGGTTCCTGGTTCATCATGGAATATCCGCTTCTTATAGACTCATTAATATTTGATGTATCATCTTTTATTTCAATATTATTAAGTTTTTTTACTACACCATAAGGTTCCTTCAGCGAAAGCTTATCTCCTCTTCCAGAAATAACCCATAAAGTTTTATATCCTCTGGGTGCTGCTTGAAGCTTATCTTCACCTTTGCCATCAGTAAAGTAAACTAACAAATTAATCTTATTATTATTAGCATATTCAAAAACAGGATTAAATCTGGTGCCTCCCATTATATTTATTCTATCTCTTATATCCTTTACGGATTTGATTTTATACACCCGTCTGATTTCATTGTCACATTCTATGATGGTAATTTCATGATTATAGTTTTTTACTATACTCATTATCTCTTTAATGGCCTGATTAAATTCTTCATCACTAATACTTCCGCTTATGTCAATAGCAACAGCAATTTTTGCCTTATAACTCCTAAGTTGTCCTCTTAAATCCAACCTAGCAGGCTGCCTTCTGTTTCTTCTAGTTATAGTTTTCTTTTTATTGCTAAGAACAGTTCCCATTAACCTTTTAAGATATAAATTCCAAGGCAGCTCACCGTTACTGTTTTTAAGTGATGATATCATATTGTCTAAATAGTCAGGAATTGTGCCCTTATGAGAACTATTGATAAACTTCTCAGTAAATTCTTTAAGTGTTTTTTCATCTATTTCACTTGAATCCTTCCAAATGTCATGGGTGTTTTCAGGATTGTATTCAGTTTCTGTTTTTTCATCTTTGCTATCATGATCCTCTGGGCCATCTTTACCTTCTTCTTCTACTAAGTCTATGGCAATTTGAAGCTTTTCTGCATAATATTCGAATGGCCTATATGGCAAGAGTTTTAAAGCATATTTTAAATTTACCCAATCTAAAGTAGTAGCATATGGGGGCAGATTATCTAAATATGTATTTACTACTATATCCATTGCCATATTAACAGCCAGTGTACTATAGTCTCTTTTAAATTCTTTTGCCCTTATTAAATGCATGGATAATATATGAAGTATTTCGTGTTTGATGGTGCTTTCCATTTGTTTTATATTGAGATTTAAAAAAATTATTGGATTAAAATATATAACATATTTAGCTCCTTTAAAATTCACAGCAGTAGGACTGCTTATATCAAATCTTATTTTTCTTGACATCTGAAACAAAAAATATCCATAAAAATTATCTTTGTCCTTCATAAGACTTAAATTAACTTTATCTACAAGGCTAAAAAACTCTTTTTTAAAATCTTCTAGTACATTTTTATCAGCTTTATTATTCTTATAATTTGTTTTGAAAGAAGCATCTGCAATTTTATTTACTTTTTCGTAAAGTTCTTTTACCTTATTCTCAAAATTACTTTCCATAAAATATCACCTTATTAAATTATAGGATTCAAAATAGGATTCTACAAAATCTTCATTTTCAATGGCATGTTTGTATATTTCACTATAACTGTTTCTAATATCCTTCATAATTCCTATCCTTAAATCTGCAGGATATATTTTTAAAAGCTCATTAAGTCTGTTAGTATAATAATTTGAATCATAATTATTATTGTTTATATTTGCTTCCAAGTTTTTCAGAATATTCTTTGCAGATAGATAAAGTCTTGTATGACTTTCGTTTTTTACTCTTTCTATAATAACTCCACTTAGAGAATCTCCTGAAAAAACATCTTCATAGGATATTAGTGGATTATAATCTGATTCAATAAAGCTGACAAACTCTTCAGCAATTAATTTTCCTACATTCCCTTTTATAACATTTAAAAAAACAGCTCTAGGTATTGAAGATTTTTTCTCTTTATAAATTTTATAAGCACCAGAAATTCTCTCATAGCTTCTTGGAGTTGCCATTATATCATCTTCATTTATTTTATATAAATATTCCGGAAAGGTTCCGATAAACTCTATAACCTTTTGGTCAATTTCTGCATTTGCTGCCCAATCTAACCACTGAATATAATCAGCCTCCATATATAGCCATACAAATCTGTTTTCCTGTGCTGTATCCATGTCTACAACCTGATAATCATAGCCATGTTTACTTGAAGGATTCATAGCTGCTAATATTTTTACACTTTTATGCAACTTATATCCATTAATTTCCCTATTTAGTATTAAGTTCATAAGTTCCTGTTGCACTGTATGTTCACAGCGATTTATCTCATCTATAAATAAAAGAACTGTTTTGTCTTTGGATATTTCTTCATCAATTTCCCTTAGCTTATTATGCACTGCATATACCGTGGTCTTCTTTAGTTGCTTTTCTCCTTTATTATTAACTCCTTCATAGGCTTCTATAGTTGGAAGGCCGCCTATTTCACCTTCTTTAAGGAGATTACCATCAATTACAACTAAACTAAAGTTATTTTCTTCAGCAATTTCTCTTGCTAAAGCTGTTTTTCCTATTCCGCTTTCACCAACTATTAATGGAACTTCCCCAGTAGCTAGTACTAATTCAACACTTTTTAATGTATCCGTAAAATTCATTATACCCCCCCTATACAACCTTCAGCTTTTCATCTACAGTTATTTTTTTAGCCTTTTTACTTCCGTATTTGTAAATAAACATTATCTTATCCTCTGGTATAATGTGATTATTCTTATCCATATTGTTATAATTTAAAAAATCTCTCACATATTTTTCATCAACATCTTCCTTTGATAATTGCTCCTTTAACAGTTGTTCTAATTCATCTTTAGTTATTTCTTTAATAAAATATTTAATCACTAAAAAATTTACCTTTAAAAATTCTAATATTCTATTCTTATCTAAATTATTTATAAGATTAATAGCTTTGTAATTATTCTTTACAGCTATAAACTCTGCATTATGAGAAGGTGAATTTATATATCTCAATGCGTCATAGCTTATTTTTACAGCCTCTTCTTGTACACTCTCAAAGGGCTCTTTAATAAACTTTATTGACTCGTAATTTTTTCTTACAGCCAATAACTGCAATTCCTCACTTGGATTATTAATATATTTAATAGCCCATCCAGCTTGATTTATAGCTAATTTAATTAATTTATCCGTTGGATTCCTAATAAACTCCAAATTAGTCCATCCAGAATTTATTGCTTTTATCATCATATCTTCTGAAGGGTTATCTATAAATTCAATAACTCTTCCATTATTATCTATAGCTGCTTCTTGTATCTCTCTGGTTGGATTATTTATATTTTTTAATGCAAGTCCATTTTCTTTAACTGCCAATAGCTTCATCTCATCTGTAGGATTATCTATATGTGCTATGGCATAAGGATTTTTCTTTATTATTTCCATAAGCTTTGATTCTTCCATAATATTTCTTTCCTTCTTTAAGGCACCTTCAAATAAATAACTATTCAGTATGCTAGTATATTTGACTTGTTATTTATTTTCATATGCCTAATTTAATATAAATTATTATACCACTGTATAGAAAAATAATGTAGTGTGAGGGAACACAAAACACACTCAATTTATAAATGATAGAAAGATAAAAATTCCACTACCTACTTTCAGCAGCTCCCTCTGGATCTGCTGTAATATGTATACCTCCTGCAATAACTGTTACTCCACGATTTTTGAACTCCTTTGATATTTCCACCGCTCTATTCATAACATCTACAGTGACAGTTATTGCTACCAAATCAACAGGTCCATCAAAATCTATCTTTTCAACATTTTCATTCTCAATAATAACTTCATGCTCTTTTGGCGTAAGATTTGCTATTGTTAATAAAGCTAATGAAGGAGACATTCTTGTTTTTAACTTTGTATCCATAGGCCTTGGCCGCATTGCAGGTTGAATTAATTTAATCCTCATACATTACCTCCTCAAATAAACTTTACTCAACATTTAACTAATCTACTTGCAGTATTCAACTTCTCATTTATGAATCATTTCTATATTCTAAAATATCACCTGGTTGGCATCCCAAAGCTTTGCATATTGCCTCTAAAGTTGAAAATCTAATAGCTTTTGCCTTTCCGTTCTTTAGTATAGAGAGGTTTGCCATGGTTATTCCAACCTTCTCTGTAAGTTCTGTTACACTCATTTTCCTTTTAGCCAGCATCACATCAATATTGATTATAATTGCCATATTATTCACCTCACACCGTTAAATCATTTTCTAATTTTATATCAATAGCATCTTGTAAAAGCCTTTGGAGAATAGCAGCAAAGACTCCAACCACAGAAGAAGCAAAAATAAAAATCACTGGGAATCCCATGAGACCTGGGGCGTCGTCTGCATCCGCTATAGGAAATACCAATGGTATAAGTGCTACATATATAATACTGATTGTAATTGCGCAGTATTTGATATACTTTAAAGCCTTTACAGATAATTCCGAGAAAGCTTTGTTCTTGTCAATATAGCTTAAAAGTTTTAAAACTTGATATAGAGCAAAGAAAAATGTTATCGAAGTTACATACACACCAATTAAAATGGGATAGTGTAAATAATCTGCAGCTGAAGGCAACCAAAATATACACAGAGCAAGAACCGGAATTCCAATAAGAATCACAGCTATCCTTAAGAAAATTGTTGAACATCGTTTCATAAAAAGCACCTCACTTATATATTATTGATTTGATTTTAACACGTGTTTTATTGTTTTACAATATATTATTATTGAATTTAATTATTTATTTATTGTTATTATCTTCTAAATTTAGCCCTCCAATTTTTTCAATTCTTCTAGTGTATCTAGAGCAATGATTTTTTCCCCATGAAGAATAGTGATTTTATCTGCAAATTGTTCTGCTTCTTCTAAATATTAAGTCGTTAAGAATACGGTAGTTCCTGCAGCTGATAACTCTTTTACAATCTTCCAAACTTCTAAACGTACTTCTGGATCAATACCTGTTGTTGGCCCATCTAGGAAAATAATCTTTGGATTTCCCACAAGACTCATTGCGATATCAATTCTTCTTTTCATACCTCCAGAGTAAGTACCCACTCTGCGGTCTGCAGCTTCTGACATACCAAAATAATTAATTAACTCATCTGCTACTTGATTTGGATTTTTAAGATGTCTAAGTTTTGCTATCATTTGAAGATTTTCACGTCCAGTCAATATTTCATCAATAGCAGCAAACTGACCAGTAAGACTGATAGAACCTCTAATGTCCCCTGGATTTTTTCCAATATCAAAACCATTGATCACAACACTTCCAGCATCTGCTTTAAGTAAAGTAGCCATGATTCTAATCATCGTTGTTTTTCCTGCTCCATTAGAACCTAGTAATGCAAAGATACCTCCCTGCTCTATTTCAAAATCTACTCCTTTGAGTACTTCTACATCTTTGTAAGATTTCTTTACCCCTTTAATTTGTATGATATTTTTTTTCATTTTCTTTTCCTCCTCTACAATATAGTAACCTTACTCAAATCTGCATCTAATCCTTTCAATGCAGCTTGAGTAGTTATCATAAAAAAAGAGCCGACAACTGTGATTTCACTCACATGTTATCGGCTCTGCGTCTTAGCGTCTGGCTCTTTGATAACTGATATATTCAGTTGTTTTACATTGATTATCGTTTCCTGTTTACACTTGGGACAAAATAGTGGGAAGTTTTCAAGCACCGTATCATCACGTATCTTGACCCTTATTTTGTTGCCACAGACCTTTCACTTCAATTGCTTTTTCAATCCCGATATCTCCCTTTTACTTTGTTTTATCCGTAACCTTTTTCATGGCCTTGTTAACTTCTTGGTCAACAGATTCTTGATAGATGTCAGCGTAAGTTTTTGAATCTTTGATTAGATCGTCGCAGAAAGCCGCTACATCACTGCCCGTCACTTCGAGCACGCCTTTCCCCAAGGCCGCTCCCTCTTCAAAAAGATCGATAATCCCCGAGAGTAACCCTGTCCCGTCAGTTAGCTCAACAGGTCCGACCTTAAAGAGATATTTTTGAATCTCTTTATAAACAATCTTATAATCTTGCGGGAGCGCTTTGACACGTGCCACGTGCGCTCGCCACTCTTTTTTGCCTTCGATGATACCTTGTATTCTCATTTTATCCTCCTATTTACCTAATTTTTTAGCGATATTATTATTGAGTTGCTCGCGCCACTTGTCGCGAAAAGACTTTGCCCCTTCTTCGCCGGCCAGCGCTGAACAGAAGCCTTTGATATCGTCACCCAAAACCTCTTGGACACTCTGACCGTCCGCCGCCGTTTCTTCGAGCATGCCAAGCACACCGTCAAGAATTGGCATGAGGTTGCGACCGGTAAAATCTGAGTGCGACCAAAGATTGGCATTAATTTTTTCCCATGCCACTTGATAATCAGCCGGCAGCTTTTTGGCTCGCGATTCAAAAGTTTTCAATTCTTTAGTCATGTCGCTCCCTGTAATCTTTTCCCAAAAATTCATTATTTTTTCTCCTTTAACTCATTAATTTTTGATGATACGAATTCCCATCTTTCCCAGAACCTCCGCAGCTCCTCACGCCCCGCGTCGTTGAGCGTGAAAAACTTTCGCGGCGGCCCCATATCGGATGGCTTTTTCGTAATTTCCACCAGCTTGTTTTTCTCAAGGCGAACCAATATGGTATAAACTGTCCCGTCTACAATATTCGAAAATCCGAGCGCATTCAGCCTCCTCGTAATCTCGTAACCGTATATTTCCTCATGGCTGATAATTTCAAGAACACAGCCTTCCAGTACACCTTTTAACATTTCTGTAATATTTTCCAGACAAATCACCTCTTCACTATCTAGTATTACATGTATTCAGTATTACTTACTACTACTATATAGTATCGCGTAGTAGTGGTAGTGTCAATATGATATATATTTTTTTACGTTTATTTTTACCAATTAAATTTAAAACAATACTAAAGATGAGAACAATCACCTTATAATAGTGCCAGTAGAAGCTAAGCTCAAATATGAGTGCCTTTTTACTTGATAAGCCCACTGCCATCACTAAATATGACGAGCAACTGGTAATGCGGTTGCTTGAAAAGATGATAGTATTTCATGATAAATTTACGGTAGAATTTAAATCTGGTGTTACCGTAGATATAAGTGAATAGAGATAAAACAAGTAAGGCACTCTACGCTGTTTAGTTATAGCATAGAGTGCCTTGAAAACAGAAAAAGAAGAATCCCAACCACTAGATATTTGGCATTTAACTCACTCCATCTCTATATTTAACGTTTGATTGTATTCAAATTCTATATAAGGGAGCGTTTTCCTCTATCAACACAAACAAATTCGCAAAAACCTAAACCTTAACACAAATATCCTTAGTTCTGCGTATTTGTACAACCCTCTAACCCAAAAATCCCCTCAAACGTAGTCTGAGGGAAGATAAAACACACTTCAATATTTACTTGAAATCCGTAAAGCCTTTGATATCAGCCTATTTCTTTACTATCCTCACCACACACTCGAGGTGTGTCTGAGCAAAGTAGTGATACTGAAACGCGGAATTATTGTACTTATACCCAGGGGTCTTTTTAGGGAGCGGGGGTCGTGATTAATTTTCATTTCTTAGATCTTTTAACAATCCTTCAAACCATTGAACATTTACTAAGTGATGAGAAAGTGAATTTTCCAACATTTTTTTAAAATAAGTGGGGATAGTCTCATTATGTTCAAGCGATTGTTCTAATAAAAAAATTTTCTGATTAGTTTGTTCGATTTGTATTTCTATTAGCTTTTTTAGTTCCTCGCTTTTATATTCATTAGCAAATAGCATTGCTGCATAAAAAGATAAATTTACATACTCAGTCTTAGAGCCATACTTATACATCAATTTTTCAAATTCTTTATCCCCTAGTTCAGTGATGATATAATTACGCGTCTCTCTAGTATTGTCTAATTGGTCAACTTTTTTAATATATTGTTTTTCTTCTAATTGTTGAAGATTATAATAGAATGACCCTTTAGTGAAATTCACTATATATTTATAGTGTCTCTCTTCCATTAATGCTAATAATTCGTATCCGTAAGAACCTGGGTTTTGTTTTAATAAACCTAAAATTAGTAATGGTATCAAAAAAAACATCTCCTTTATGTCCTTCAAAATTATATTAATAGTTATTTCATAATTATAAGGTTTAATCATTGTTGATTTGCATGACTTGAGATGCGAATTCATCATATGATATTTTTCCTAATGCAAAATCCATACTTCTTATATATATCTTTTCTGCTTTGGTATGTGTTCTGGCATGATTTAAATTTAGCAACTCATTTTCATTAATCAATGGCTTCAATACATGTTGCCTATTAGAAAAGGCCTCAAAATATCGTAAACCAAATTTTCTTTGAGAAATTGCATCAATATGAATACCATCAGGATTAGAAGTTAAACCTAAAGCAGTGACAAAGTAACAATTATCTTGTTCAAAAGCAAATTTTTCTAACTCTTGATTAATGAAATTATATTCAGTACAGCTTTTTCCAAATCCTTCTTTGCCTAAAAAATCTCCTAAACCACCAATAATAATTGGAATATCTGGAGCATTCAACCCCTTTCTAAGAGCCTCAATAATTAAAAGTAACTTTTTATAATATACTTTGTAGTTACCATTAACACTATCACATTCTCCTTGATGCCATAGAATTCCTGTTAACTCACTACTTTGCATAGCAAATTTAGCTTCAGTTATTGCATGTCTAAAAAGCACTTCGTCTACAGCCCACTCATCCAGTGAACTTCCACCTTCAGCACAAGGAATTAAGCCAATAATATCTTCTTGATTTTGACGACACCATGCATCTGCAAATGAACCCGCTAGACTTATTCCCGAAACAGGACGGTCATAATTGATGGGCTCAGCCATCATTTGCCATCTACCATTACGCAACATTTGTATTCTTTCATTATAAATCGGGGGTACTTCATGAATAAACCCCCGTCCAGCCATATTTGACTGTCCTAACATTAAAAACGATTTAATCACTTTTTTCATCCTCTCTTTTATTTAATATTTATGAAGAAATGTTTCCAGTTCTCAATAAATACTAAGTAGTTACTTATTTAATTCATTGCTTCAGTAAATTTTCCTAGATATCAAAAATCACCAAATTTGTCATTAGTCTAATTAGACTAATGACACTTAAATATTATAGTCTAATTAGACTAATTGTCAACTATATTTTTTCAGAAGTAGAGTAAAAATATAGTTTAGACGATGCAGAGACATATTCATTGCTATCTCATGTCGATTAAGAACGAAAGCAAGGAACCAAGCTATGATGTCCTATTCCGTCTTATCGGTGAATTAGGTATATCTGCAGAAATGTTTCTTTACAAGATTTACCGAAACTAATTTTCTTTGCAAAATTGAAATTTATTATTGGTAATTTCCAAACTCACGTGAGCTATTTCGAAATTCAGTTGGAGTCATGCCTCTTTTAGCAGTAAATTGTTTTATAAAGTACGTATCATACTCAAACCCAGTAGCACGTGCAATTTCGCTCAAGCTCATACCTGTATGCGTCAGAAGATTCTCTGCAACTTTTAAACGATATGACAATAAGTATCCCATTGCTGTACATCCACATAAATCCTGAAACATTTTATTTAGTGACACGCGATTCAAATGAGCACATCTTGTTAAGTCTTCTAAACTTATTTTATCAGAATAGTTTGTGTGTATATATTCCAAAACTAAGCCAACAGGTGATTGTTCGCTATGGTGGTTCAACTCTTCAAGTAACCCTAATATTTGTATTAGGTACTTTTTTATTCTGCACACCCAAAGTGAATCGCTCTGTGCATATACCTCTGTTCCTATAACAAAGAACCACTCATATAATTTGGGATAGGATTTCTCGGTTACATTATGTACCCCATTATGAATATTATCTTTTTTAAAAAGCGAAAGACCTGTTTCTATTTTTAAACTGGTTGACATATAGCCCTGGGCTTCAGAAAAATGAGCTGTATTAAAAAAATCAGGATGGAAACAAAATGACTGTGAAGATACATTTTGCTTTTCGGAAACTTGTATGGTATCCTCCATAGACAAACAAAGAATACTTGGAGCAACAATTTTTATGGGATGGTCATTCAGTTGTAAATTCATACTTCCACTTGTAATAAAAATTATAGTGAATCTCTCCTTATATGGGAGATTACTAAAACTTTCATCTGCAATAAATTCAATATATACAGTTCTATTCTTATGACGGTCCATTTGGGGCATAAATATTCCTCCATTAACAAATAGTATAGTTTAAAGCTTCATTTATAACATTGTATCATAATTTTCAAATGATATACTGTTAATAATTACTGAAGAAAAGTTATGGTTAACAAATTTTGCTATAACTTATTGAAAGGAGAATCATTATGTCTATTGAACCCTTCAATATCCAAGTATCTGATGAAGTACTCGATGATTTAAAATACAGGCTAGAACATGTCCGCTGGCCTGATCAGTTAGAAGGCTCAACTTGGGAACGAGGTACTGATATACATTATTTGCAATCGCTGGTTTCGTATTGGCGGGAACAATTTGACTGGCGTGCACAAGAAACCGAGTTAAACCGCTTTTCTCAGTTTCGCTGTAATGTAAATGGGATAGATATTCACTTCGTACATGAGCGTGGTAATGGGCCTAGTCCTATACCAATTATTCTTGCTCATGGATGGCCTGACAGTTACATACGCTATCAAAAGATTATTCCTCTTCTTACAGATCCTGCCCATTACGGCGGCGATCCCGAAGACTCTTTTGACGTAATTGTCCCTTCACTACCTGGATTTGGCTTCTCTAGCCGCCCTAAACATAGTGGTGTCAACAATTATGGTGTTTCTGAGCTCTGGGCAAAACTAATGACTGAAAAACTTGGCTATAGTAAGTTCGCTGCTGCAGACGGAGATGTTGGTTCAGGTGTTACAAGATATCTGGCATTAAACCATCCCGAACTTCTAATGGGAATCCACCTTACCGATATTGGTATCATTAGAGATCTCATGATTTCACAGGATGAAGAACTTTCAGAAGAAGAATTAAACTATAAGAAAAGTGCCCCTCTATGGATTTCTAACGAGGGAGGTTATATGTCTATTCAATCCACAAAACCTCAAACTCTGTCATATGGACTTTCTGACTCACCAATAGGTTTGGCTGCTTGGATTATCGAAAAATTTCGTGCATGGAGTGATTGTAATGGTGACTTACAGCAAAGATTTAGCAAAGATGAATTACTAACTAATATAATGATCTATTGGGTTACAAATACCATGGGATCATCAGCGCGTATATATTATGAAAACATGCATTCTTTGCCACCAATGGGACATATAGAAGTACCAACAGGAATAGCTCTTTTCCCTGCAGATATATTGTTGCCACCAAAAGAGTGGGCTATGCGCAATCTGAATATCACTCGCTTAACTACAATGCCAAGTGGTGGACATTTTACTGCCATGGAAGAACCTGAACTTTTAGCTGAAGAAATTCGAGCCTTCTTCAGACCATATAGAACTAAAACCAAAAAGTAATATTGGACTTCCTTTTAACCCAATTGCGGAAATAATATATATTTTTCATATAATGTAAAAAAACAGTATCTCCTACTTTTATAATTACTCACTCAAACAACTTATTCATTCCAGAAAACAAAGTTTTTGTAAAAAGTAAATAGTATTATTAACATAGTTTCACCTCACAAAAAAACACGCAGAGTATTTTACTTTGCGTATTTAAAATATTTATATTATCTTAATTCAATGTGAATTTCTTTACCTAATCCCTTTGCAAGTTTGCTTAGAAAGTCTAAAGAGGGATTGTAATTACCACTTTCAAGCCTGCTTATATTTGATTTTTGTGTCCCTATACGAGAAGCCAATTCTTCTTGAGTTAAATTTAACTCTCTTCTTGCCTTTATCACTTCTGAAATCAGTTCATAACGAGGTCTCAAATTTTCATATTCCTCTTTAAATTCCTGATCTTTCATAAGCTCTTCCTTAATCGTTAAAAAATCAACACTTGCTCTACTCATCTTCACACCTCTTTTCAAAATCACTTTTATATTTTCTTGCTTTATCAAGTTCTGTCTTTGGAGTTTTATTTGTCTTTTTTAAAAAACCACTCAATAATATAAATGTGTCTCCATGATAAGTGAACTAAAATATTCTCATAGAATAAATCAATAATCTCATTATGAATTATTTTCCAAGTCACTGTTACCTTGGCGAAAGAGAGATGACTGAGCTTGCTACTGGATTCCCAAAGTCTTGATATTATTGGTATTTTCATTGTGTTTACCTCCTCTAAAAATGTGTATAAAAAAAGCACCTGTTATTATCAGATGCTTAATTGTAATTATCTATTCAATATCTATAATTTCATCAAAATCTACATCTATACTATCCTTATGCTTTGTTTTGTAAAACTCAACATCTACAGTTGGTAATTTTTTTAGATGATTTTTCAAACGTACTGCTGATGGTTTGAAAGTTGCATATGTAAGCCCTCCTGAAATAACACCACCTAATACTGGCACTATTTTGCTAACTCCCTTTGCAAAAATTTCTTTTGTCATTCTTACTCCTAACTTTTCAGCTATCTTCTTCACAATAGGATAAATCATTCCTTTTGTTAATGCTTTATTTGCTAGAGATTTCTCACCTTTCACGGCTGCACTTTGTGCTAATTTAGTAATAGCTGAATTAGCGGAATTCACTCCAAACATAACACCTATAAATAAAGTAAGTTGATTAGTAGTATCGTCATCAAAATCGCCATTTGAATTATATAACTCTTTCCAACCGTATAAATATATTAACTTCTGAAGTATTCGAATTATGTGTGCAAAGTATTGTGTCGTATCAACAGGCACAGTTCCAATCATTGCAAAACCTCCTGGAATTCCAGCAACTGCTGAAATTGCGGTAACTTTGTTAGTTTCATAACTTATACATGATTTTGCAATTTTTTCTAATTGAGTTACTGTTATTCCTGCACTTGCTGGATTTTTTTCTATAGCCATATCTACAACATTTGCTGGAAATTCAATTGATAGCTCCTTTCGCAAAAAATCATTTCTTCTTATTTGCACCCCTGGAACATTCATTGCAGCTTTTAATATCATAAAAAATTTACTATCATTTGATATGTTAACACTGGTCTCCATATGTTCAACTCCCTAACGATATATTTAGTAAATTATAACACATTAGTAGCATTAAAAACATCATTAACAATAAAAGTTTACAGTATCAAAATGTCTCTTTCATCATAAATACTTCCACTATTTCCACCATGTCTTATTGCTCTATCCATAGCCATTATCAAAGCCACAGCTCCATCTATCTTCTCTGTGCTTTTTTCTTTATCAGTTTTAATATTTCCAGCAGGGTCATTTTTTACATAAATGTTATCCATCATCCATCTAAGTACTGGATTTTCTCCATGTCCTATCTTCTTTTCAAGAGTTAGCTTCCATTAATTCCTTAGAAGATGGTGACATATCTTTATAGCCTTGTCCAAAAGGAACCACTGTAAATCCCATTCCCTCAAGATTCTGCACCATCTGTACCGCTCACCACCTGTCAAAAGCTATTTCTTTTATATTATACTTAGTACCTAATTCTTTAATAAAAGCTTCTATGAATCCATAGTGAACAATATTCCCTTCAGTGGTTTTTATAAAACCTTGCTTCTCCCATACATCATAAGAAACATGATCTCTTCTTACTCTTAGCTTCAGATTATCATCTGGTATCCAAAAGTAAGGCAGTACTATATATTTTTCATCAGATGTTCTTGGTAGAAAAACTAAAACAAAAGCAGTTATGTCTGTAGTACTTGAAAGGTCAAGTCCGCCATAACATTCTCTGCCTCTTAAGAAATCTATATCTATATTAAAATCACACTCGTCCCATTTATCCATCTGCATCCAGCGAGTTGATTGTTTTACCCATCGATTTAATCTTAGCTGTCTGAATAGCAAGCATAAACTTCTAGTTTAAGCTATGGTACCTGACCCCATAGGAGGTGACTGGAAGTCACCTCCTTGCTATTAATCCAATGCTGTCTGTATTGTTACTTTTATTGCCATCATTCTTTGGTGGAACATAACCACCTTTAAGCCTTTCATTGACTTTCTGTTCAATAACCTTATTAATGTTAGCTACCAGCACATCTGAATTTTCCCTAATAGCTTCAATATCCTCACCAAAAACAAAATCCAGTAAATCAAGATCATATTGTTTATCCTTGAAATACTGGATTTTTTCTAGTTTAAGTTCTCTATCTCGCAATTCATTTTCTTTCTGCTGTAAAATTTCCTCTTGAGTCATTTCTGACTTTTTCTTTTCCTCCTCAAATTTTGTTTTAAGCTTTTTTTCAGTACTCTTTACTGCATCTGAAACTCTTTTATCAGCATAAGACTCCATATACTTTTTGAACTCAGGATGATTTAATATCCCTTCAATATTAATATCACCCCCACCTTGAGTGTCCAGATTTTCTGTACCCTCAGTATTTTGTTTTTCTTTGTTTTCTTCCATAAAAAATTCCTCCTTGATTTTATTATTTTTTGTTTGAGTTATTGAATCTTCCCCTTGGTAGTTGAAGGTTTCAATCCCTCGATAATATAGAAAAGACACCCGATTATGGATGTCCAGTTTTGCTTAAATTTTAATTTTTATTAAATACACTTATTAATATCAATACTGTTTTTTTAATATTATTTAATCATATAAATTAAATACACTACTACATTTATAGATAGCTTCATAAACATATATTATGAATTTTATAGGGAGGTTTATCATGATAGATCTTTTCACATTATTACAATCAATAATTAAGTTTATAAATCCATCACATTTAATAAATAAATTAGCATTCCTTACATTTCCTATTTGGATTTTGTACAGATTTTTTCCTAGTAATTATCTTAATGTAAAAAATTCTCTTTTATTAACCCCTAAAAATTTAAATGATTTAATATATTTTATAAACTATATAATTAATGTCCTGTTATATATTAATTATATAGTTATCTTTTTATTATTAATTTTAATGATAGCTTCTATAATTCAAAATATTATAAAATTTTTATCATCATTATTTGGAATATATATTAGCTCAAGCAATAATTTTAGAAAAGAATTTGCTAAATTGATAATAAAATTGTTTGTATTTTTTTCTATTTACATAGTGAGCATCAGTATGTACTCTGACTTATTTATATCTTATAATACAGCATTAAAAATCATTTATCGAACTAATGCTTATTGGGTTTCAGTCTTTCCATTTTCAGTTTTTATAATTATCTTCGTTCTTGCAATAATATCACCACTTCGTGACTAATTTTTAATATGCATATTTAATCCCAATACTTTCAGCCCAAGATTTATAATCAGTATAATCAATAATAGGTTTCTCCCCATCCTTGCCTTTTATATTTTCTCTTTTAACTGTTGGATTCCATCCTTCAACTACTGGAACTATACAACTTCGGCAATTTACATGAGTATCTTCTGGAATTATAGGATGCTCATCTTTAGAAAATCTTTTACCATCCAAACCAATACATATTTTAGATGTTTTATTATCTAAGGTGGCATCAAACATTACTTCTACAACTGCATCAGTTTTTCTATATATTTCATCTTGTGCTGACCCTACACATCTTGATACTTCATTGTAAATAAGTCTTCTTGATTCATATGCACTTACTCCATAATCTTTTTTTATTTGATCTGCTAATTTATCAATTGGTATTCCTTCAATAACTGCACTTTTAATATCATCTCTCACTCTATTCAATAACTTCTTCTTATTTGACCAAATCCTATCTGAGAACATTTCCCCTTTTATTGGCATTTTAATTGCACTCTCAATAAATTCAGTAGTAAGCAGTGGGAATTTTAAATTAATATCCATTCCTCTATCTATCTCATAGGCTGTTTTATAATAACTTTCACCAAAAACTTCTTTGAGTAATCCTGTAGTTTCTGTCTCATCAACATCTCCAAGTTTTCTCATTTCATCAATAAGTTTCTTTTCTATGTACAGCAATACATTTGCTCTTTGCTTTTCACTAACTTTTAAAACTCCATCTACCGAATATTTTAAATATAATTGAGCTATTTCATTTTTTATATTTTCAAGGCTTTTCTTATATTCTTTTAGGATTGTATTTATTGGTGCTGCTACTTTCTGTTCCATCTCAACTCTTATATCTTTAATCCCTTTACTTAAATCATTGTCCTGCATCAGTGTTCACCTTTTCCAAATCAATCATATTATAATCCTGCTCATTCCTGTATTTTTCAAGTTCCAACTTTGGATTTTCAACAAAATTAAGAAGTGAAAGAGCTGTTTCCTGAGAAATAACACCTTTTAATTGTGTGATTATTTGAGCAGTAGTAGCTAAATCTACAGGAAGATTTCTAGTAAACTTTATAGATATATCCCTATAATCAAAATACTTACCTGTTTTCTTTTGTATAAATAAAAAAAGTTCCTTAGCCTTTGCTTTAGAACCTTCTCCATTATACTTTCCTTTAAGGAACATCTATTTTCAAGATTAATTAATTTATTTTTTAATGCCAATGATAATGTATTACTAGCCCAATTCTCATTAAAATTTACCTGGTCACTTAAATCATAAATTTTCTTTTCAATATTATTTAGTTCATTTTGAACAAAAGAATCATTAATCTCCTTTGTAAGAAAATATACATTAGCATTTGATGGAACTTGAATAATCCCCATAGACTTCATTTTAGCTAAATCTTCTTCCTCAATAGTTGGCCCTTCAATACAAATATAGCTATTTCTAAAATCAGCAATCTCATTTACTAGGTCAGAGTTTAAAGCATTATAAGCATCCACTAAAGAAATAATATCCTTAAAACCACAATGCTTTTCTGTATTAGCTGTACAAGTAACAATAGGCACTCTATCAAATATGTGTGCATCTTCACCTAAGCTGATTAATTCTCCTGTCTCTATCCTATAATGATAGATATAATTTTGAAAATAAACATCAAGGTATTCACTTGTATCAAATTTTTTCTTGAAATTATGTATTGCTAAAATAACATTGTCATCGGCAGTTCCATCAGTTAGTACATAGCAATTTGTTGGATTTAAGACCATAGCACTAAATTCTCCATCAGCATTTATATATTGAAGTTCATAGCTTTCACCAAATATTTCACTCTGTTTTCTCAATTCTTGATTATGATGTTTATCCCAATGACTTAAATTTATATCTATATAACTAATAGCTTCATCATTGTCACTTTTAAAAACATAATTAACTGGTTCTCCTAAAATATAACCTACTTCATTATCCACAAACTTTTTAGGATATGTAAAAACTAATTTCATGTTGCTGCGTGAATCCTGCATTCTGTAGTTTTTTAGAATGGAATGGTTGCCTTCGTAGTAGTCTTTATATATGCTTATGTTGCTGATTTTCTCTTAATTCCTGTAAGCAGTCTTTTATTAGTTGTTCTGTTAAATTCAATATGTACCATCTCCTTTGAAAAAATTACAAAAGCCTACGTATTAATAATATGCATAGACTATTTGAATATTATTTAATTTAAATTTTATAAAATAAAGTGTTGGCTAAATAGCTTATATAACTTTGGATTCAATTGTAGAAATTATTTTAGCAATTAACCTAAGCATTCCTATAATATACTTTTCGAAGAATTGAAACATATTCCTTTAATTGATCATAAGCTTGAGAAATTTTCTCATAGCCATTATCCTCAAGTGATTTATATAGTGAAATATATTTTTCCGAAATTCCGTTCATAGACATAATTATTAATTCGATAGATTTTTGCTTATCGATATCATCCCTGAACAATGTATAGTCGATATCCTCCACAGTTAATCTATACCCTTCAGCATATAATTTGTTATATCTAATCTCAATATCAGTCTTTAATTCTTCTGGGATATTTATAAATGCAGATGCAAAGAACTGATAAACTACTGGTTCATCCATAGCAATAGAAAGCTTTAATCCAGCCCATTCTAAAATACGTTTAAGAATGTCAGGATTATTTATCTTCATTTTTTTTACCATTAAGTTCACATAGAAATTAATGGTATAATCTAGAATATAGAGGTACAGCTTTTTCTTGTTATCAAAATAGTTAAATAGAGAACCTTTTGAGATGCCTGCATTTAAAACTATATTGTTAGTAGAAGCATTAATATAGCCATTTTTACCAAATTCTTTTATGCAGACATCAATTATTTTCTTCTTCTTTTCTTCTGGAAGTTTTTCAAAATTAGCACACAATTACTTCACCTCATATTATTTGTTTATCAGCATTTAGTTATAAAAATTCATGGATTTCTGATGGCAAAGGCTGGTTATTTATCCATGCATCCAGTACTTCATTAAATAGTTTTGGATTAGCAAGGGAAGCACCATGATTTACATGAGGCATAATATATCCTTTGCAGTTTGAATTTGATTTCACCAAGGCAATTAATGATTTTTTCATGAAGCTTGGTTCCTTAGAACCTATAAGAACTAATGAAGGAACAGTCATTTCTTTAAAAGCATCAGGTAATTTATAATCAAAATATCCAAGCATAAAAGTTGAAAGTGTTTTCGCGGTAATTGACTTAGTATCCTTATAGTATGTTTCAAAACAACTATCACTAATATACATATATTTAGCTTGAAACCTAGCAAATTTTCTGTTGCTGGCAAGAGGTATTGACCACTTTACCATTAATGGTATCATAGACTTTAGTAGTTTAAAAGGTATGACAAGACCACTGTTTATCAATGCACGCTCAACTAAATCCGGTCTTATGCTAAGAATATCCACAACTATTTGTGCTCCCAAGGAGAGACCTACAAGAATAACTTTTTTTCCCTTTGCTTTTGTTTCAATAATTTCAATGACCTTTTCGGTACAGTCCCTGGTTGATATGTACTCTTCATGTTTGCTATTTCCATGACCAGGCAAATCAGGAGCCAAACAATAATATTGATTTTTAAAAAATTCAACTTGAGTATCCCACATCCAACTACTGAATCCTCCTCCATGAATAAAAACTATGGATTTTCTTGATTTATTACCTATCTCACCACAAAATAAAGCCATTATGAATCACTCCTTTTTTGACCACACGGTCATTTAATATGTATATTATAATATCATTATGACCATATGGTCAAGTTATAATGTAAACTTATTTTTTAGAACAGAGTATAGCTTGATATTATTTCTATTGCAGCTTCAAAACTTTTTAATACATTTAGAATAATAAATTCCTATCAAAGAATTTCAACTTCTTCATTCTCTGTAATAATTGAACTGCTCCATATAAACTATCAGGAGCATCATCATGTTTTGCAAATTTGTTATAGTCCTTAACTTGGTTATTGTAGGCTCTATTATCAACATTAAATAAAATATGTCCTTTTTTAATCTCTGATTCAAGACTTATTATTTTTTCATGTTTTTTACCTTTACTATTTACACTTTCAACTGGTATATAAATTTTATTCTTCCATAATTCTTCTTCAAATTTCTGCTTCATATAAGATTGTGCCTGTATGGCTTCAAAACCTATCCTCTATCAACAAGAAATAATTTTAATTTTTCTACTGCTAATGTAAATAAATCATCAGGCAGAAGTTTATTTATACTCCCATCAATAACATATTTTTGATTAGTTCTCTTATGCTTACCTAAGATTGTTATAGCAGAATAGTCATTTCTTTTCCCATTTTTAATAGCAGGATCAATGTATGCAACAATCTCCATTTCATCAAAGTTAGGTAGCCTATCCCAATAGCTAATATTTTGAAATATATACTCATCTGTACTTCTTGGATTATTTTGAAGTTCCTTATGAAAAGAATTCTCTCCCATAGCTTGTTTCTTGCACATTAAATAATAATAATCCAAGTATTCATCCCATAAGATTTCTGTGCCTTTTAACATTTCCTCTTTATTTGCATAAAAAAAAGATAGAGCTGTTCTAATTCTATCTTCATCTTGTAAATTATTATATTTTGTTTCCCACTCTGCCCATAAATCATCTCTATCAGCAAAGCTTATTACTGCTGGCTTTTTAATACTTCTTACTCCTGGAATTTTAGTGTAAGCTTGCCCACTATATAGCTATTTCTGTAGCTGTTAATTTTAAACTCTTTTTACTCTTTGCTATTTCACCTAATATTTCAAACTTAATACTGCTGCATTTCAATAAATTATATTCATTAATTTGAATCCAGTCATCAAATACTTGGAGCATCTGTTTTTCATCTTTTAATAAAATAACTTTATCCTCAATAACCTTAACTCCAAAATAAACATGTCCATTATTTTGAAGTTCTGATTTAATTAATTCTATGACTCCACTATCTAATACCCTTGCTCTCACATCCTTTTTAACATCTATAACATCTAATCTTTTCTTTTCCTCTAAATGCAAATTCATAACTATATTGCTATTATCTATGGCTTCAATCTTTATTTTTTTATATTTTTCATAAAGGTAAGTTATATCTACATCTTCTGCTTTCTTATAAAAATATCTATCAGCTTTTACCTTATCATTTAAATAATAGAATACAGGATAAAATAAATTGATAATGAAATCTTCAGTACAATTCTTCATATTCCCAATGGCATTAGATATAGTTACAATTTTATAAGTATTTAATATTCCATCAGCCATAACAATATATTTGCTATCTACTTCCTTATATTGCTTATATTTTTCAGCTTTAAAAGATTTTATTTTTGCTTCATACTCATCTTCTTCCCATTGGCTCCAACAAGAATTATTTAACATTTCATCTCTAAACTTAGTTTCTTTTCTTGATTTTTTATAACATTCTGAGTCAATGTTTTTTCGTTTTTCTGTGTAATCCTTGTACATTTTTTCTATATCATCAAAACAATCATTATATTCTTTTTCAATATAATCTCCATTTATCAGCTTTTTCTGTATTAAAGCTGCTTTATTATCAAACTTTTTAGTAATGCTGTTTATTTCATTTAATAATTCGTTTTTTATTAAATTAGTGATAGAATCTAAAAGTCCAAAGGTAAGTTGGTAATGTCTTGTATCTACATTTTCTTTATTTTCTTTATACTGTAAGAACCAAGCCTTTCTACTGTATTTATCATTTATTATTTCCATATCCGACTTACTTGGAAAATATAAAGTTTTAGGAGCATCTATACTAACCATAGCATTATATAAAACTATGTATATGTCCTTTTCATTTTCATAAAATCTTTGATTAATATGTTCTCTATGCTGCTCACTTGCTTTATAAGTTGTAATCCATTCTCCACTCTCTAATTTTTCATTTTTTTCTTTTTCATATGCTTCTTTAGACTCTTTATCATCTTTAAGACTACCATATAATAGAAATTTTTTATTAACTGTATCATAGTAATCGTAGGTTTGCTGACTATTTGAATTTATACTTGCACTCTTTAAAGCAATACTGCCAATTAAGTTTCCTGAAGCTCTATAGGTTGCTAAAAATATATTTTCCTTATTATATTCCATTAATTCCTTATGACCATCATCTTTATTTAAGAAATACTTACTATCTTTAGGAACTAATACAGCACTTCTTATAATATCTGAATCTATTATGGTACAAGCATCTCCATCACTGCAATCATAACTATAGAATTCTCCTTCTTTTAGTCCATCCTCCTTCTGATCTCTAAACATTGCATAGTTCATATAAGAAATAGGATCTACTGAAATATACTGATATTTGGCTTTAGCTGTAACCTTCCCACAAGCAAGTTCTCTACACTTCTTTTCTATAAGCTTGGCTAAATTATTCTTAACAAATTTTAGGTTTATAAATTCCTCTGAGATATTGAGAAGCTCTTCACATTTATTAACTACACTATTACTAACATTTTTAACTTCCTCTTGGAACTCTTCACTTTCTTCATCATGATTCTTAATAATATTTTTAAAGAATAATCTTATGGAATCTATATTAATCTGCCATTCTTCCTTATCACTGGTTTTATCAAAGGGTTTCAATATTTTTCTATAAGTTTTGATATCTTCTTTTATTAAATCTACATAATTCTTTTTACTCAAAGCTAATGCAGTTAGCAGTTGATAATTTAATCTCCTGTAATTCTCAATATCTTCATCTTTTTTATTTATCTTTGTAACATATAATTTTTCAATTATATCTTTATATTTTTCATCTACATTAGCCAGTCTATCTTTATATGTTTCCATATTTTCATCATTTTCAGTTTTATAATATTTTGCTAACTTAACCATTGATTCATTTAAAAGCATAGTGTTATCAGTAACTTCCTGCCACTCATTCCACATATCTTTTAAATAAAATTTATCATTTTCTTTTTTGCAATATTCTGTATTTTCTTTTAAAAACACATCTAAGTATTTTAAAATATTAAACTTGGTAATCATGCCTTTTATACCAATTCCATAGCCTCTTATTATTGCAAACTCTACATCATAGCTAACATCTAATTTCTTTTCAATCTGTCTGAAAACTTTAGGAGTTGCAATAGCTCCTCCATCAAAAACATCTATATCATCATCAAAATTATAATCTACTAAATTATAATTTGTTCTATCCTTCTCTTTATCTTTTTTATCTTTAACCTTCTCCGTGAATTTCTCTACTGTTTTATAGTCCTTTATCAAATGAAATTTAGGCTGCGGTAATACAATAATATTAGGCATATCTCCTGCCATATAGCAGCTGCTAGTCCCTAAAGAAAGTCTACTTAATACATCCTTATTAATACAAATTCCTGCCTTACTTTTTTCAATCTCCTTAAATTTACCTAAAGAAATTAAATCCTCAAATTCATCAGCAAAGCTTTTAATGCCTTCACTTATAAATATGGTTTCACACTTACCCAAATCTTCTTTTTTCATTCCACCAGTAGTTGCAAACCAAGCATAATATTTTTTATCATTGAATGTTAATGCATTATCCCATTCAGCTTTTGCTTCTTCTTCGGAACTTGGTAGCATTACTTTTATAATTTTCTCTATGAATTGACCATTTTCTAATTTTTCATTTTCATAACATTCATAAGCAAAAGTAAGAAAACTTTCTGTTAAAGTTATTATATTTTCCTCTAAATTTTCAGAAGTTATTATGCCGTCTGTAATATTTTTTCTTCCGAAGCTGTAAATTTTAATTTGTTTTTGCTTCATATGTTCCCCCCATATTAATCTATATTTCGGATTTGATTATTATTATATTCCACAAAATACTTAAATTTCCTTCTATTTTACAAAAAAATAAAGCACCAGATACCTTTGTACCTAGTGTGCTAATTTTAAATTATAATAATTAGCAATTGAAAGGTAACAAGTACCTTTCAGATATTGCTAATTAACCTAACAATCTCTGTTGATACTACTAGTTAAATTTTATATAAAATTCATTTACATGTTTATGAAGGCCTATTTTACAAAAATCATTATAAATAAAAGGTGACAACATATTATACATGAATAATAT
The DNA here is from genome assembly GCF_000246895.1 of Clostridium arbusti SL206. Taxonomy (GTDB): domain Bacteria; phylum Bacillota; class Clostridia; order Clostridiales; family Clostridiaceae; genus Clostridium_I; species Clostridium_I arbusti. The sequence continues at coordinate 25,797 of NZ_BAEV01000019.1, forward strand.
GTTGTTAAAATTACTTAAAAATAGTGTTACCCGCATCCATGTCATGTACTGAAAAGCAAATGTTACAATTTGGTATATCATATTCATAAAAATATAAAGAAAAAAGGCACAACTGCCTTTTGAATTAGTATGTAAAAAATAGAAGATTGTGATTTTATTGTATATACAGAATTATAACTTTACCGTACTATAATAAGTCATAGAATCTTCCATACCAAATATTTTTTTGATCTACTATTGCAAATTTTGGGTGGATGTTTATTCTAAAAAGGCTGATTAACATTGCATTTTAAAATAATCACTCCATTTTGGAAAATGAATTGACACCTTTGTTCCATTACCATATTCAGACGAAACTGAAATATTATATCCGAGCTTTCTTGCAAGCTTTTGGCTTAAGTACAATCCAATCCCTGTAGAAGTATAAAATTTACGCCCATTATTTCCTGTAAAGCTCTTATCAAATACACGATTTATATCTTCGGCTTTAATGCCGATGCCGGAATCCTCTATGTATAATACACTTTCCTTTTCAGTTTGTTCAGCATATATTTTTATGGCACTGTTGATGGATGAATATTTGATAGCATTGTCTAAAATTTGCTTTATTATAAATCCAAGCCATTTTTCATCGGTATCAATTTCCAGGTCAAGGTTATCCATATTTAGCGAAAGATTCTTATTTGTAATACTTGAATACTCTCTAATAATACAATCGTTAATGATTGTATTAAGGTTTATACTATGTATCAAATAATCCTTTGCAAAATCATCTGACCTTAAATAGAATAATGTCATTTGAACAAAATCTTCAATCTTATTGATTTCATCCTCAATACTGTAAAGCACTTTTTCCGAAGGAGCATTCACACTGTTTTCAATAATAAGCTTAGAAGCTGCAATAGGTGTCTTGATTTCGTGAACCCACATGGTCATAAACTCAAGATTCTCAATGCTTTTTGTGTTATGTGCAACAACTTTTTCATTTGCATCTTTGTAAAGTTTTATCAAAAGATCATGGTAAATGCGTTGCTCTGCACTCATAGGTGACGTAATGGAATTTACCCAATCAATACCCTCTGAAAGCGAATTTTTTTTTAAGATACTGAAATGTTTTCTTTTCAATATAAAGTCCACTGTCAAGTAAATCGAAAAAAGAAACAAGGATACAAAAAGGACATACAATCCGTGTGATTCATTTAGTGAAGTTGATTCACCCATGTAAATAACCGCACCTGTAAACAGAGATGTTGTTAAATATAAAAGTATTAGAAACTTTTTATCCCATAAATAATCAAATAGTTTCATAGCATGTACCCCAAGTTCTTTTTGGTTTCTATATAATTTCCAAGACCAAGATCACTTAGTTTTTTCCTAAGCCTTGTAATATTTACCGTAAGCGTATTATCATCAATAAAGCTGGCATCTTTCCATAAGCTCCGTATGATTCTTTCACGGCTAACTGCATTTCCACGGTTTTTCAGTAGCAACGTAAGTATTTGGGCTTCGTTTTTTGTCAGCTCTACGCTTTTACCGTTTGCGGACGCTACCCCACTTCCGATGTTTAAGATAAGTCCATTGTGAGAGATAACATCCATTTCAGAGTTATCATATGAATAAGTCCTTCTTAATAGTCCAACTACCTTTGCCCCAAGAACATCAATAGAAAAAGGTTTGACGATATAATCATCTCCCCCCATATTGGTTGCAACAATAATATCTATATCTTCGCTTTTGGATGAGATAAACATTATTGGCACCTTTGAAAGAAGTCTGATTTTACCACACCAGTAGTATCCATCGTAAAACGGCAGAATAATATCCATTAGTACGAGATCAGGCTTAAATCCAATAAATTCGGGCATAATGTCTGACAGTTGTTTTGAAGCTTTGCAAACATATCCCGCCTTTGATAGGTTTTGCACGACAATGTCCGCTATTTTTTCATCATCTTCGACTATAAAAATTTTAAACACAACGTCACTTCTTTCTAATTTGCATTGGGGAATATGCATTTATCTTCCGAAAATATTCATTATACTTCATTGTTTACATCCTAGTATAATATAAACTTTACCACATATATTTTTGAATTAATACTTTTGTACATATTTTTCTGAATATTTCTATTTGGTTTATATCATATGCCTTTTGCCTAAGTCCAAAAACTCAGGCAAAAGTAAGCGTTATATTATTCGCTGCACCATACAATTCGTAGATAATTTTTCACAGAAATGTCATAAAAGAAACCATATATTACAATAAATATTGCTACAACTATTGATGCGTTTAGTAATGTTGGAGTTTCTTGACCAATAATGTCCATCGTACGGTTAAATACTAATAATGTAAAAAATGTGTGTGAAAGACCAGCTAAGAGTGGAAGTCCAAAAACAATTGCAAGCTGTTTTGATATCGATTCCTTGACTTCTTTCTTGTTCATTCCTGCCTTTTTTAGAATGTCATATCTCGTTATTTCCTCCTGCGCTTCAATAATCTGTTTATAATACATTATACTACCCATTGCAAGCATGAATAGAATGCCAAGAAACAAACCAATAAAAACATAAACGCCGAAAAGAGCGAAATTGGATTTGTAAAATCCAATATAACTGATGTTAGGAACTCCGGGAATATCAAAGCGCCCAGGTACAATTTTATTTAATGCATCTACGGTGCTTTCAGAATTCATAGGTTCATCAAACATAAAGCCTGTGAAACGGGCAACGTTACCATTGGTCGCTTGTTTAAGATAACTGTTATATACTTTACCGCTCACAACAATCGTAGGCTTTCCATATAGGTCTGAAATTCCAATGTATTTGTACAATGATACACCTGCAACATCATAACTACTTGTCTGGTTACCGAAATAAACATTCACTTGACTTCCTTTGAGATTTTTACAGTATTCACCAGTTGTATTGCCGTCAATAAAATAGCATTGGTTATCCTTAAGTTCTACATTAAAATCAGTTTTCAAATTGCTCATTGAGCCGATTTTAGCTTTTGTGGTTTTTATGATGGACTTATAATCGCTCTCAGAAAGAATGAATGCATTTGCAGTCATTCCATGAGTCTTCTCTGTTTGGGTAGAATAATTATTGTTCTGAACTTGTGCTTCTATCAGCCCAAATTGATTTGTTGCCGTAATCTTTACTTTACCAATTTGCTTCACAGTATCCACAATATTTGTATACTGTGTTTTGTCTATATTTTTGGCCATATATGAAAATGGTGCATAATAGGACACTGAGTCCTCTAATCCATGATACAATGAATATGTTGCGCTGGTCATTACTATTGTTGCAGTACATAGAATGGTAATCACACTAAGCATGGTTGAGTTTGCCTTAATTCGATATACAATTTGAGATGTACTGATAAAATTAGAAGTTTTATAATAAAAATGTTTGTTTCCTTTGAGCTTTACCATTGCCATAGGTATGAAATTTTTGAAAAACAACAATGTACCAACTACAATGAAAACCATCATCAAAAATGCTGGGAAGAGTAATTTGAATCCCCCTAGATTTACATTCATCTGCTGAGAGATGATGTATCCAATTGCTATCAACAAAACAGATAATAGACCTCCCCAAACAGAATACTTTGGGATTTGTTCTCCCTCCCTGCTTGCAGACAACAAGTCAATCAATTTATATCTGTAAATGATTCCGTAAGCATTGGCAGAACTAATAACAAACAATATAAAGAATGCCACGATGGGCGTAACAACAGCTCCAATTTCAATTGAAAAAGTGACTTTGGTTCCCGCAGCCATCAATTTGAACAAAATCATTGCAAAGAATCGCGAAAATAACGTTCCAAGCATTATACCACATACAGTTGCAAATATGCCAATGATAATGTTCTCGTAAAACAACATCCTGCCTATTTGACTCTTTCTCATTCCTAATAATGAATAGATGGCAATTTCTTTCTTTCGTGTCTTTAAGAAAAACTTATTTGAGTACAGAACAAAGATTGAAGAAAATATTATAACGACTATGGCAGATGCCTGTAGAACAACCCCCATTTTACTTTCGCCAGATTTGTACTTTGAAAACTGTGGGTTAAAATATATAGAGCAAAAAAGGCTGAATATAGTGACAGAAAATATGGTACTTATAAGATATATTAAATAACTACTGAACTTTTTCTTTATGTTATTGAGTGCTATGTTAAATAAGTTCACTGTTGTCACCTCCCAAAGAAGATAGCACCTTGAGTATTTTGTCAAAGAACTCTTTTCTATTTCCTGTATTAATTATTTCCATAAACAACAATCCGTCTTTTATAAAAATGATTCTTTTGCAAAAGCTTGCGTCAAACGCATCATGCGTTACGAGTAAAATGGTTGCTTTATCGCTTTCAATAAGATTTTGCATACATTGCAACAGATCTCTAGAAGATTTTGAGTCAAGTGCCCCAGTAGGCTCATCTGCAAGAATTATCTCTGGATTATTTACAATTGCTCTTGCTGCTGAAGCTCTTTGCCTTTGACCTCCAGATACTTCATAAGGATATTTGTTTAAAATCTTCTCGATGCCAAGATGAGTTGCCACGTTTTTTACAGAAGCTTCAATTTGTTCCACACTTTTTTTCGATAAAATGAGAGGAAGAGAAATATTATCTTTAAGTGTTAAAGTATCAAGTAGATTATAATCTTGAAAAATAAATCCAAGTTTACTCCTGCGGAAATCTGAGAGTGCAGGTTCTTTTATTTGACAAATATCTTGTCCTCCAATTGAAATTCGCCCCGAAGTCACCGTATCAATTGTAGCTATTACGTTCAGCAGTGTTGACTTTCCAGCACCGGAAGGTCCCATGATTCCTACAAATTCACCTTTTTCAACCTCAAAACTTACTCCGTTTAAAGCAATGGATGTGCTTCCTCCAATTTTTGAACCATATACTTTTTTAACATCTTTAACAGTTAATACTGGCATAATAAAACCTCCTAATTTGTACTTTAATCAAATTGTATAGGATATTTTGTTTTTCTGCCATCGATTGACCTTACAATAACGCCAATGTAACCTTACAATTTTGAAAGGTACACAAAAATAAATTGTTTGAATATATTAGTGGCGTTTTCTATGTAATATATTTTAAAGTTTTCAATTTTACGTGCATCATTATTACATTTGTAATTTTATATTTCTCCGTCATACTTTAACCTACTTATTTCATACTAACTCTAATCATGTCAAGTATCAATTTTATCAATAGGGAGTAATTGTAGCATCCGTGTAACCAGGGGCAAAGTAGAAATAAAAAAAGGTAGTAATGCCTTTTTTGTTGATGAACAATATAATCAGCACCACCCGTAAAACGGGTGGTTTCTCTAGCCCTATAAGGGCATGTTACTGGCAGTGCTACTCGCACACTGAACGGTTTGCCAACCGCATGCCTTCACTGGCTGCACCTAAAAAGTGCTTTATTTTTTGCCTTTATTTACTGTCTCACCTATAAACGGGTCAATATATTCTTTTAAACTCATTTGTTCACATGCTAAATCTTCTTGAATCTGGTTCCTTATATATTCTTCTATGACTTTTTTATTTTTTCCTACAGTTGTAACATAGTATCCTTTACACCAAAATTGCCTATTACCATACTTATATTTTAAATTTGCATGTCTATCAAAATCATCAGTGAACTTTTACCTTTCAGATATCCCATAAATTGAGACACACTTAATTTAGGTGGTATACTTAAAAGCATATGTATATGATCTTTACATGCATTTGCCTCCATAATTTCAACCCCTTTATGTTCACATAATTTTCTAAGTATTACTCCAATATCTGCTTTTATCTTACCATATATTATTTGTCTCCTATACTTTGGTGCAAAAACTACATGATATTTACAATTCCATTTACTATGTGCTAAACTACTATTGTCCATTTTGGACACACCTCCAATATATTTTAGTTGTGGTCGGTAAACCTACTTCTATTTTATATTGGATGTTTTATTTTTTCTACTCATAGCTAAAAGCTTTTTGGAACCACTGGTAAAACCAGTGGTATTCTAAATACAAGAATATTCCGAAATAACATATAGTTATTTGACCCCTTTTGATATAGGACATATCTTCCTACATATGCTACAATTACATATATCGAATCCTTTTTTATTATTACTATATCTAAATTTGTCTACATAAATTTAGATTAATTGTAGTTCCATCTAAAGCCTTTTGAGGGCAGCTTTCAATACATAATCTACATTCTTTTAAACATAGTTCTTCAGCTAATAAATCAGAGTTTAAGTTAAGATTAGTTAATACACCACCAAGCATAAGCATATTTCCATATGTTTTATTTATTAATAATGTGTTCTTCCCTATCCTGCCTAATCCTGCTAATACAGCAGCATGTTTCATTGATATTAATCCTCTTGCTATTTTTTACCATTACTTATTAGTTCCTCTAATCGTCGTGTTTCTTCTAATACTATGTTGTGACCTACTTCGGTTATTTTATATTCTTTTTTTCGACTATCTGTTTCATTTGCTATTGATTTAATCCACCCTTTTGATAACATTGTGTTAATAGTTCCTGCTCCTAAATTAACACGCTTCTTACTTATCTCCTTAACATACTGCATAATTCCATATCCATGCATTGGAGTATGCAAAGCCAAAAGAATATAATATACTGCTTCCGTTAATGCTCCACGTTCATTACTTTCTGGCACATTTATCACTCCTTATATACTATTATCAGTAGCCGTTATATCGACAACCGATAGTTTAGTCAATAACTTATATGAAAATTTATGTAATCTTTCCATTGAATAAGTTATAAACAAAAATCCTAATATCATTTATATAGTATATATTTACTTAACCATAACAAAAGACATCTAACTTCAATCTGTCAGATGTCCTTTATTATACTTACAAAATCTACTTTTCCTTATATAGCCTTACCACACACTCCAAATGCCGTGTGTAGGATAATAACATAAAGAATTTTTATGTTTCCCCACACAACCCTAACCTATATTTATTGTCTGAGGGAACATATTCTCATCATTCACAATCCCAGTATTTTCAATGCTTCTAAGCTTTATATATCCTTACTACGCACTCCAAATGCCCTGTCTGCGGAAACATATCCATACCCTTAACCTTCTCAACCTTATACCCACTATCTATAAGCTTTCTAAGGTCTACCATCAAGGTCTTAGGGTTACAGGAAACATATACTATTTCCTTAGCGTTAAACTTTATTACATAGTCTAAAGCTTTTGGGTGTACACCTGGTCTTGGTGGATCTAATATTATTACATCTGGTTTATCCTGAAGTTCTTGTATTACTTTAGCTACATCTCCAGCTATAAAAGTACAGTTATCTAAATTATTTAGCTCAGCATTTTCATTAGCTGCTTTTACTGCTTCTTCTATGAGCTCAATTCCAATAACTTTTTTAGCTTTTTTAGATGCTGCTATTTGACCAATGGTACCTGTTCCGCAGTATAGATCAAAAATCATCTTTGAATCAAGTTTACCTACAAAGTCCATGACTATACTATACAGCTTTTCCGCTCCTAGTGTATTAGTCTGAAAAAATGATAGTGGTGATATTTTAAATTTAAGTCCAAGAACTTTTTCAATGATATAATCTCTTCCATAGATTATATCAATTCTGTCTGCTGCTACCATGTCTGCTAAGGAATCATTAGTAGTATGCAGAATCCCAACTATTTTAGAATTTAATTCTAAATCCATCAATAATTTAACAATTTCTTCTTCATCACAAGAACCCTTTGAAGTGGTTACAAGATTAACTAATATTTCATCTGTATTTTCAGTACTTCTTATCACTAAATTTCTAAGATATCCTTCTACTTTCATTATTTTATAGTAGCTAGCATTCTTATTTCTAAAATAACTTACAATAGTATCTAAGATTATTCTAAAATCCTTAGGAATGAGAACACATTCCTGCACATTTATAATTCCAAAAGATCTGTTTTTCATGTGCATTCCCAAAGTAAGTTCTCCATCTTTTTCCATGTCTCCAAAGGTGAATTCCATTTTATTTCTATATTCAAATTCCTTAGGACTTCTTTCTATACCTTCATATTGAAACCCATCCATATTGGCATCTTTAAAGAGTTTTAAAAGTTGTATTTCCTTCAACCTTATCTGCTCTTCATAGTCAATAAATTGATGAGTACAGCCTCCACAGACTCCAAAATGGGGACATTTTGGTTCAATCTGTCCCTCAATTGTGTTAAGTACTTTTACAATCTTTGCCTCACCATATTCTTTTTTAAGTTTTTTTACATAACCTAAGATTTTCTGTCCTGGGACGGCACCTTTTATGTATATCTTCTTCTCCTTGTCATAAGCAACACCCATACCTGGAAATTCTACATCTACTATTTCAAATTCATATTCCTTGTGTCTTCTCATTTATTCTCTTCTCTCCTAGGCCATTTTACTTTGTAACTTTTAAGTGAGCTACTTTTTCTCCAAAAGTACTTGAAGATTTTGATCCGTGCATAACTGTATTGTATATTACATTGACAATTACAAAGAATATAATAAACATTCCCTCTCTATTCTCTATATAAAATCCAAAAGCTCGCATAATAGCATCAATTATAAATAGTGCTACAACAGATATTCCTAAGGAAATTGCCTGATCTATTATTATACTTACAAATGAATTTTTGCAATTTACAGTTTTTACTTTATGCTGAGCTTTAGCTTCTTCATTTCCCTTTACTGCACTTTCTTCTAAAGGTTTTATCTCTGAAGTATTGTCCTTTTTAATTTCATTGCCTTTATTACCATTTTGTTCTGACATATATTCAATCCTCCTGATTAATTAAATATTATAAGTTCAATTTAGGCATATTCAAATAAATAACTAGTCAGTATGCTAATCTATTTTGAATCCTACTACGTCAACAGAACCCTCAGATAGCTCACTATCCTCAGAACCCGTTTCCTTGTAGACTTCAAAATATACGTCGCATCTTTGACTTACTATTTATTTTCATATGCCTTAACTATTTATATAAATGTCTACTGAATAAACCTCTAAAAACTTTACTTCAGCAGGCATCCATGAAATAAAATACAACTTATATAAATAAGTATAACATTATTATGCAATAGTATCCCTTATATGTAAATACATATTTATTAAACATAGTGTAACTTTATACTTGATATTATTAATGTTTTTGACTATAATGTGTTAGAATTAATATATTACACAATCTTTATTTAATACTTATTTACAAAATAATTTACATTTTATTTCTATTATATACATAGTTTCAAGATATATTATAATAGTATTAATTTAACCTGACTAACTTGGTGTAAGTCTCCCACGCACTCTGTGAAAGCGATTCACACAAAATCAAAAAGAAGATTTTGGTTCTCTGCTTTTCTTCAAGTGGGAGTCCAACGCCAAGTAAGCCATGCATTTGCAGTTCTAAAATTCAGATGGGGTAAAAGAATCCCCACCTTAATTAAGAACTTGCTTCAATTACAATTTATTTTTACAGGGGGTTCTAACACCAATGCACATAAACAATAACTTTAAAGAAAAAGTGAAACCATTTTTAATTAACAATCTAGATATCATTTATTTTATAATTATATTATCCATAAAGTCGTTTAATTTTAATAAATCAATTTCTCCTACATATTTTAGCTATATATATGTAAGTGCGGCTATAATATCTTCTGTAGTAATCCTTGGAAGTATTGCTTTAATTTTTAAAAATAATACTAGGACAAGGCTTCTATACATATTTAATATAGTTATAAGTGTAATTATAATTATAGATACTGTATATTACAGATATTTTAAAGATGTAATGTCCCTTGGAGTTGTAAGAAATGGATTCCTTTTAGGGGGTGTAGGTGCCAGTGTAAAAGAGCTTATACATGCCACTGACTTCTTATACCTTTTAGATATTTTTATATTAATTCCACTCCTAAGATTGTATAAGAAAGTTGATAGGCCAAAACTAAGCTTTATTAAGAGATTTGCTATATTTATAATAATATTTGCTATTTCCACCTCTGTAAATGCAAAAAAAATATATGATTTATCTGTAGAGCAGCCAAGACTTATTTCCACAATGTTTAATAGAATTTACTTAACTCAATTACTTGGAACTATAGATTTTCATGTATTGGATACTTATAATGTGGTTTCAACAAGTTTATCCAACATGAAAAAATTACCTGCTGAAAGACAAAATGAAATAAAAACTTATTTAGAAAAGAAAAATGCCTCTACAGGGGCAGAGAAATTTACAGGTGATGGCAAAGGTAAAAATCTAATAGTAATTCAAGTTGAAGCTCTACAGCAATTTGTAATAAATCAAAAAATTAATGGTCAAGAAATTACACCAAATTTAAATAGGTGGATAAATAAAAGTATGTATTTTGATAATTATTTTTACCAAGTAGCGGCTGGAAATACCTCCGACGCAGAGTTCTTATCAAATAATTCTCTTTATCCTGCTGCCTCTGGAGCTGCTTATTATATGTATTCAAGTGATTCATTCAGTTCTCTTGCTAAGGAAATGGATGATAAAAACTATTATACTGCTGCATTACATGGTTATAAAGAAGGTTTTTGGAATAGAAATGTAATGTATAAAGCTGAAAAGTTTGATGATTTCTACGGTGAAAGAACTTACAATATAAATGAGAATGTTGGTCTTGGTTTAAGCGATAAATCTTTCCTTAATCAAACCTTTGATAAGCTAAAAACTTTTTCTCAACCTTATTTTGCCTTTACCATAACTCTAAGCAGTCATTATCCTTATGATGATGTAGCTGGTTATGCAAAAGGTACTGCTGGAGAATTCAATTCAGGTAAATATGAGAATACACTCTTTGGAAATTATCTTAAAGGCATACATTATACAGATCAACAACTGGGAATGTTTTTAGATAAATTAGAATCTTCTGGTATGATGAACAATAGCATAGTAATGCTTTATGGGGATCATTACGCTATTCCTAAAAATGAAATGCCTTCACTATATGACTTTAAAGGTATCCAAAACCCAACGGACTTGGATTGGTATGAGCTTCAAAAAGTACCTATGTTCATACATTTTCCTGGTGATTCAAACAAGAGTGTAAATCATTTATATACAGGACAAATAGATTTATTTCCTACTATAGCTAATTTATATAACCTTCCAAACAAGTATATGCTTGGAAAGGATATGCTTAATAGTACTTCAGGAGATGTAAAGTTTAGAAATGGCTCCTTTACAGATGGAAATAACTTTTATGTATCTTGGACAAATACTTATTATAATACTAAAACTAAAAAAGTTATTCCCTCTACTCCAGCTTTAGAGGCCCAAAAGAATACTACGCTTACAGAGCTTCAGTATTCAGATGATATTTTAAATCATAATCTTTTAAAGAAGTTTATGCAGGAAGACAGCGAGAGTAAATCCAGCAAATAAAAACTAACCTTTAGACACATGTTTTTTTATTACAAAACTTTAAAATAATTATTATGAATTATCAATAGACATTAAGAAAAATTATGGAATACAATAATTTTCTTAATGTCTATTTTTTATTTGTACTAGTATATTATTTATTTGAACATGCCTAAATTGTCATTCATTGATTATAAGAACTTATTATTGTATATATTTCTTTTCATTTTCTATAATTATGATAAAATAATATATTGTATACTAAAATATTAAAATTTAGTACTTTTTAATATTTTTTATATTTATACATACTCGATTTCTTCAACAGAAAGGATGACATAATAATGATGTATTTTTTACAAATCCATATTAATTCAATGGCACTACTCCCTAAATCCATATCCTCTCAAACGACTCCAAGTATATTGCTACTATTATGCATATTCGGCTTTATTGCGGCAGCTGTAGATTCTATTGCTGGTGGTGGAGGTTTAATCAGTCTTCCTGCGTTCTTACTTGCTGGTCTTCCAGCTAGATTGGCTCTAGGTACAAATAAGTTTTGTTCAACTTCTGGAACTTTGATGAGCTCTTTTGAATATTATAAAAATGGCAAAATGAACTTTAAGCTGTTAAAATATTTATTTCCCTTTACTCTAATTGGTGCTGTAATTGGTGTTTTCACCGTTCTAAATATAAATGAAGACTTTATGCAAGCTTTAGTGCTTATCTTAATTTTATTCGTAGGAATATTTAGTATTTTTTCAAAATCACAAGGACTTATAAATAATTTTAATGGACTAACTAGAAAAAATATTATTTTAGGAATTTTATTAGCCTTTTCCATAGGTTTTTATGATGGTTTCTTAGGCCCAGGAACTGGTTCCTTTCTTATTTTCGGACTTATTAGTATATTTGGATTTGATTACATTAATGCCAGTGGAAATAGTAAGTTTCTAAATCTCATAAGTAATATAACTGCACTTATTCTATTTGCAATACATGGACAAGTAAATTATATTTTGGCAATTCCTGTAGCAATTTGTATGCTTTTCGGTGCAAAATTAGGTACAAAGCTTGCTTTACTTAAAGGTGCTAAAATCATAAAACCTGTATTTATAACTATGTCCCTAGCTGTAGCTGTAAAAATGTTAGTTTCAATAATATCTTAGTAAGCTTCAGTATTCCTACATTCATTAGAAAATCAAAGGAGTGGTGTCGCAATACATATATATGCATTGTGAGACCACTCCTTTTAAATTTAAAACTTACATATCAATAAATCCTTACTTAGTGTAAGTTCCTTTTCTATTCTTATAATCTATCTTTCAAATATAGCACCTTTATCAGCAGAAGAAACTCCTTTAGCATATCTCTTTAGATAACCAGAAACTTTTTTCTCTTTAGTTTTAGGCACTCTCTTTTTAAGTTCTTCTTCATCTACTAAAAGATTTAATGTTTTCTTATCCATATCAATTTCTATGATATCGCCTTCTTGAACATAAGCTATAGGTCCACCTAGTGCAGCTTCTGGTGATACGTGACCAATAGATGCTCCTCTTGTAGCACCGGAGAATCTTCCATCAGTTATAAGAGCTACAGTTTTGTCCATTCCCATACCAGCAAGTAAAGATGTAGGAGAAAGCATTTCTCTCATACCAGGTCCACCCTTTGGTCCTTCAAATCTTATGACAACTACATCACCGTGATTTATTTCTCCACCAAGTATAGCTTTTGAAACCTCTTCTTCACTATCATATACTCTAGCAGGTCCCTTGTGTTGAAGCATCTCTGGTGCAACAGCTGCCTTCTTTACTACAGCGCCATCTGGAGCTAGACTTCCCTTTAATACTACAAGTCCACCTGTAGGGCTATAAGGATGATCATATCTTATTACATCATTATTTCTTACTTTGGCATTTTTTACATTTTCATAAACAGTTTTACCTGTAACAGTTAAACAGTCTCTGTTTATCAATTCTTTATCTACTAAGGAATTGATAAGTGCAGGTATTCCTCCAGCAAAATGGAAATCTTCAATATGATGATGTCCTGCTGGACTTAATTTACAAAAGTCTGGTGTTCTAGCACTTATTTCATTTACTCTATCAAAATCAATAGATATTCCAACTTCATTAGCTATAGCAGGTAAATGAAGAAGTGAATTTGTAGAACATCCAAGAGCCATATCTGCTGTAATAGCATTCATAAATGCATCTTCTGTAAGTATTTTTGATGGTGTTATATCTTCTTTTATAAGATCTACTATCTTCATTCCTGATTTTTTAGCAAGTCTCATTCTTTCAGAATATACTGCTGGTATTGTACCATTATAAGGAAGTGCAAGTCCAAGTACCTCTGAAAGACAGTTCATTGAATTAGCAGTATACATGCCTGAACATGATCCGCAAGTTGGGCACGCTGTATCTTCAAGCTCTCCAAGTTCTTCTTCAGTCATCTTTCCAGCTTTTACAGCTCCTACTGCTTCAAAAACACCACTTAAATCTGTAGGTTTTCCACAGGTATTTCCTGCAAGCATTGGGCCACCACTTATAACTATTGCTGGAATATCAAGTCTTGCTGCTGCCATCATCATTCCTGGTACTACTTTATCACAGTTAGGTACAAGAACTATACCATCAAAGGCATGAGCACTTGCAACTATTTCTATGCTATCTGCAATAAGCTGCCTTGAAGGTAATGAATAACTCATTCCCGTATGATTCATTGATATGCCATCACAAACTCCTATTGTTCCAAAAGTTACTGGAACACCTCCAGCCATTCTTACTCCATCTTTTACTGCCTGAACAACTTTATCTAAGTTCATATGTCCTGGTATTATTTCACTATATGAACTTGCAATACCAATAAGGGGTTTATTCATTTCCTCATCTATAAAGCCTAGTGCTTTAAAAAGTGATCTATGTGGAGCTTTTTCCAATCCTTTTCTAGCTGCATCCGATCTCATATAATTTTCCTCCTCTATATTTGTTCAAGAACTAGTTTTCCCATTTCTGTAGTTCCTACTTTTTCAGTTCCTTCAACATATATGTCTGCTGTTCTATATCCTGCATTCAATACTTTTTCTACTGCTGCTTCTATATCTCTTGCAGCCTCTGACATATTAAGCGAATATTCCAGAAGCATTGCAGCTGAAAGAATTTGAGCAAGAGGATTTGCTATATCCATTCCAGCTATATCTGGAGCTGATCCATGGATAGGTTCGTACATTCCAAAGCTGTCTTCTCTTATACTTGAAGATGCAAGCATTCCTATAGAACCAGTTATCATTGATGCTTCATCTGATAATATATCACCAAATATGTTGTTTGTTAATATTACATCAAATTGAGATGGCTTTCTAACAAGCTGCATAGCAGTATTATCAACATATAAATGATTTAATTCCACTTCTGGATATTCTTTTGCTACTTCGTTAACAGTTTTTCTCCATAATCTTGATGCATCAAGTACATTGGCTTTATCCACTGAAGTAACTTTCTTTCTTCTTTTCATAGCAGATTTGAAAGCAGAATGTGCTATTCTCTTAACTTCATCTACATTATATTTTTCTGTATCATAAGCTGTTTCTACTCCGTTTACCTCTTCAGTTCCTCTGTCACCAAAATATATACCGCCTATAAGTTCTCTAACTACTAATAGATCAACGCCTTCATCTATTATTTCATCTTTTAAAGGAGATGCAGATTTTAATACATTATAAACTTTTGCCGGTCTTAGATTCGCATATAATCCAAGTGCACCACGTAATCCAAGAAGAGCTCTCTCTGGTCTTTTAGAGCCTTCAAGATTATCCCATTTAGGTCCTCCTACTGCTCCTAAAAGCACAGCTTCACTGCTTTTACATTCATCTATTGTTTCCTGAGGAAGTGGATTGCCATAGGCATCTATAGCATCGCCACCTGCTTTGACTTCTACAAAATTAAATTTTGTATCATACTTTTCTCCAACCTTTGTCATTACCTTTACGGCTTCTCTTATAATATCTGGACCTATACCATCACCAGGTATAACTGCAATCTTAAATTCTTTCATCTATAATCAGTCTCCTTATACTACATATTTCCTTTAGTCTTATATTTAGAATAAATCTGGATTAAATTATTTAAAACTTCCCTTTTTAACGCAATTTATTAATCCTTCATTTTCCATAATATCTATAATAAATTGAGGATAAGCTTGAGCTTTGTACTCTTTACCTAAAGTAATATTCTTTATTACACCTGCTTTGAAATCAACTTCAAGTTCATGACCATCTTTTGCATCATTAACAGCTTCATCACATTCAAGTATTGGAAAACCTATATTTATAGAATTCCTATAGAATATTCTTGCAAAGCTTTTAGCTATAACGCAAGATACTCCCGCTGCCTTTAGAGCTATAGGTGCATGTTCTCTTGAAGAACCACAGCCAAAATTTTTGTCTGCAACTACAATATCACCTTTGTTTAATCTTTCTAAGAAATTTACATCTAAATCTTCCATACAGTGACTTGCAAGTTCTTTTGGATCTGATGAATTCAAATATCTTGCAGGAATTATGACGTCTGTATCAACATTATCTCCATATCTTAAAACTTTACCCTTTGCTTTCATTATAATACCTCCTCTGGTGAAACAATTTTTCCTGCTAATGCAGATGCTGCTGCTATTGCTGGACTAGCTAAATATACTTCGCTTTCAGGATGTCCCATTCTACCTACAAAATTTCTATTTGTTGTTGATATAGCTCTTTCTCCCTTAGCTAGTATTCCCATATATCCTCCAAGGCATGGTCCACAAGTAGGAGTACTAAATACCGCTCCAGCTTCAATAAATATTTTTGCAAGCCCTTCTTCTAGTGCTTGAAGATATATATTTTGAGTTCCTGGAAGTATTATAACTCTCATTCCCTTTTTAACCTTTTTGCCCTTTAAAATCTCTGCTGCAATTCTTAAATCCTCTATTCTTCCATTAGTGCAAGAACCTATAACTGCTTGGTCTATTTTTACTTCTCCCACTTCGTCTATAGTTCTTGTATTATCAGGTAAATGAGGGAAAGAAACTGTTGATTTTACTTCACTTAAATCTATTTCAATAACTTGTGAATATTCTGCATCTTCATCAGCTTCAAATACTTTCCATTCTCTATCTGTTCTACCAGTTACATACTCTATAGCTTTTTCATCTACTGGGAATATTCCATTTTTAGCTCCTGCTTCAATAGCCATGTTTGCTATAGTGAATCTTCCATCCATCGTTATCTCTTTTACACCTTCACCAACAAATTCCATTGATTTATAAAGTGCACCATCCACACCTATCATTCCAATTATGTGAAGAATAAGATCTTTACCACTTACCCATTTATTAAACTTACCCTTTAAAACAAATTTAATTGCTTCTGGCACTTTAAACCATGCTTTTCCTGTAGCCATCCCTACAGCCATATCTGTACTACCGCCTCCTGTAGAGAAAGCTCCTAGTGCTCCATAGGTACAGGTATGTGAATCTGCCCCTATAATTATATCTCCAGGAATTGTAAGACCTTTTTCAGGTAGAAGTGCATGTTCAATTCCCATTTCTCCTACTTCAAAATAGTTTACTATTTCCATTTCTTTCGCAAATTCTCTCACCATTTTACAATGTTCAGCAGATTTAATATCTTTATTTGGAGTAAAATGATCTGGTACTAATGCTATTTTATTTTTATCAAAGACTTTATCAAGTCCTAATTTTCTAAATTCCTTAATAGCCACAGGACCAGTAATGTCGTTACCTAAAACTAGATCTAAATCAGCGTTTACTAATTGTCCTGCCTCAACATAATCTAGACCTGCATGTGCTGCTATTATCTTTTGAGTCATTGTCATGCCCTTTTTCATACTTATTTTCCTCCTTAGGTTTAAAACTATATTTTAAAAAAATAATTTGCATTAATTATCTTTCATAGAAAATAGACTACATATCATTATAACCTGTTCTCTTATATAATTAAAATAGATATTAATTATGTCTATCATAACTATAGGTTATAGTTATACCACAGTGATCAAAATAGTATCAATACATCTTAGTTAGTGTTACTTTCACTGGGTTTATATTACTTATAGATTTATATATTATACGGGATATAAATTGAATATTCAGTCTATTTTGATCCGTTTGAACTATTATACTTCTAACATATGAACTTATTTTTATTTTATAGATTAGAAAACCAAGTCTAATCTATAAAATAAACTTGGTTTTCTAATCTATTATGTTTTTTACTTAGTTATCAATAAATTTCTTGCATAGATTGAGTTTGCACTCTCACTAAATTTAGATGAATTAATAAATTTCATAGATATTATACTAATTTTTCTTTATCGCTCCAAGACATCATTTTTCTAAGTTCAGCACCAACTGTTTCTAATTGTTGATCTTTATCCATTCTCTTTCTAGCATTGAAATATGGTCTTCCAATTTGATTTTCTAAAAGCCAATTTCTTGCAAATACACCTTGTTGAATGTCTTTTAGTATGCCTTTCATAGCTTTCTTAGTATCAGCTGTTATTACTTTTTCACCAGCAGTATAATCACCATACTCTGCAGTATCACTGATAGAGTATCTCATTAAGTTAAGACCGCCTTGGTTTATTAAGTCTACAATTAATTTCATTTCATGGCAACATTCAAAATATGCCATTTCTGGTTGATAACCAGCTTCAACTAATGTTTCGAAACCAGCTCTTATAAGTGCACTTACTCCTCCACACAATACTGCTTGCTCTCCGAAAAGATCTGTTTCAGTTTCTTCTTTGAATGAAGTTTCAATAACTCCAGCTCTTGCTCCACCAATTCCAAGTGCATATGCAAGTGCTACATCTTTAGCTTTTCCAGTTGCGTCTTGATGAATTCCGATAAGACATGGAACACCTTTTCCTTCTAAGAACTGACTTCTTACTGTATGACCAGGTCCCTTTGGAGCTATTAAGAATACATCCACGTTTTTAGGTGGTACTATTTGACCGAAGTGAATAGCAAATCCATGTGCAAATACTAATGCTTTTCCTTCAGTTAGATTTGGTTCGATTGATTCTTTATAAAGTTTACCTTGTTTTTCATCGTTTATAAGAATCATTATTATGTCTGCAACCTTTGCTGCTTCTTCTGATGTAGTAACTTTTAATCCAGCTGCTTCAGCCTTTTCCCAAGATTTGCTGCCTTTATAAAGTCCAACTATAACATCAACTCCACTTTCATGTAAGTTAAGTGCATGAGCGTGTCCTTGACTACCATAACCTATTACGGCAACCTTTTTTCCCTTTAAGAATCCTAAATTACAATCTTGTTCATAATAAACTTTTGCCATTATAAATGCCCCCTAATTTTATTTTAAAAATTTTAAAAATTTTTGTAAGCAACTTTTATTCTACTACATTTATTGAAAAATTAAAAATATTTTAATTTGTTTTTATTATAAAAAATTTGTTTTCTAACAAATTTTTTATGTTTTTAACAAATTTTATGTAACTTTGTTTGTTGATCATTATCAGCTAACGACTTCTAAAATCCAGTAAGAGTGAACACTTCCAACTGAATCTAAAAATTAGTTTACCAACTTTTCCAAAATCGTAACACCAAAATTTCAAATTGTCAACCTGCACAAATATATTTTTTAAAATATCAATATTTATAAAATATTCTATTATATTTTTAATAAAGCATATGAAAAATTAAACAAATGCAAATTCTTAGAAAATATCATTGACATATTTTTATGATGATAGTATATTAATACATAAATATTAGTTTTGAAAAACCTTGAAAGGGAACAGTAAGTATAAGAGATGTCCTAAAGAGAGCAGAGGGAGCTGAAAATCTGCGGATAATTGTGTACTGAATCTCACCCTGGAGTTGCAGACTGAATTAAGTAAGTTGTGCCGGCGTGTAGCCGTTATATATAAATCAAGTAATAAATTGGGTGGTACCGCGAAACAGTCTCCTCGCCCCAGGTAGGATGACTGTTTTTTTATTTTTCATTAAAAGCTATGACAGGGACTAGTATACACAATAATATCCTAAAGAGAGCGGGACCAGCTGAAAACCCGTGGATAATTATATGTTGAAAATCACCCTAGAGCTGCAGGCTGAAATCAGTAAGCTGTGCCGGTCTATTGATCGTTATCTTTACAAGAAAAATTTTGGGTGGTACCGCGAATAGACACACGCCCCAGGGCTCTGTGTCTATTTTTTTATATTTTTTATTAAGGGGGATTTAAATTGAAATTATCAGGTGCGAAAGTACTATTAGAATGCTTAAAGGAGCAAGGCGTTGACGTTGTTTTTGGTTATCCAGGTGGGGCCGTGCTGCCAATATATGATGCTTTATACAATGAGAAGGAAATAAAGCACATACTAACTGCCCACGAACAAGGTGCAACTCATGCTGCAGATGGTTATTCAAGAGCAACTGGAAAAGTTGGTGTTGTAATAGCAACCTCTGGACCTGGTGCTACTAATACAGTTACAGGAATTGCTACTGCCTTTGGAGATTCTATACCACTAGTTGTTATTACTGGTCAAGTTGGTAAAGCCTATCTAGGCAAATCTTCTTTTCAGGAAGTTGATATAACTAGTATAACCAAGGCAATAACTAAGGAAAATTACATTGTTCAGGACCCTGAAAGTCTTTCTGATACTGTAAGAAGAGCCTTTAGAGTTGCTTCAACCGGTCGTCCTGGTCCTGTACTTATAGATATTCCAAAAGATATACAAAATACTATCATTGATTACTATAAGCCAACTGAAACTGCAAAAGATATTTTGCCTGAATCAGGAGATTTATCTGAAGCAATTTATTTAATAAAAGAAGCAAAGAAACCTGTTATTTTCGCCGGTGGTGGAGTTATAAGTTCCAATGCATCAAAAGAATTATATAATTTTGCAAAGAAAATAAATTGTCCTGTATCCTGTTCACTTATGGGGCTTGGTGGTTTTCCTAGTAATGATGAATTATTTCTTGGCATGGTAGGTATGCACGGTACTTATACTTCTAACTATGCATTTTCCAATTGTGATCTTCTTATTGCCATTGGCTCACGTTTTAGTGACAGAGTCACAGGAAAAGTTAGTTCCTTTGTACCAAATGCAAAAATAATTCATATAGACATCGATGCTTCTGAGTTCAGCAAAAACTTACCTGAAGATGTTTCTATAAGGGGCGATGTTAAAAATGTACTTACAGATTTAATAGAATCTTTAGATAATAAATGTGAATCTCAGTGGCTAAAACAAATTAATACTTGGAGAACAGCTCATCCACTTATGTATAAAGAAAATACCAGTGTAAATCCACAGATTTTATTGGATAAACTTCATAAACTTACAGACGGAAACTGCATCGTTACAACAGAAGTTGGTCAAAACCAAATGTGGACTGCACAGTTTTTCAACTTCTTATATCCAAGAACATTCATTACCTCTGGTGGACTTGGAACAATGGGTTTTGGACTTGGTGCTGCAATAGGCGCCTGTATTGGAAGCAATAATAAAAAAGTAATAAATGTAGCTGGTGATGGTAGTTTTAGAATGAATTGTAACGAACTAGCAACTCTAGCAAAATACAAACTTCCAATAGTTCAGTTAGTTTTAAATAATCATGTACTTGGTATGGTATATCAATGGCAAGATATGTTTTACAATAGAAATTTTTCACAAACTGTGTTTGATTCTAACCTAGATTTTTGTAAACTTGGAGCTGCTTATGGAATAAAATCTTTTAAAATATCTTCTAATGATGAAATAGATGAAGTTCTAAAATCTGCTCTTTCCTTAAATGAACCTGTAATAATTGATTGTGAGATACTTAGAGAGGAAAAAGTATTACCTATAGTTCCTCCTGGTTCCGCAAATACAGATCTTATTGAATTTGAAGATTAAAAAAAGTG
>NZ_BAEV01000018.1 GCF_000246895.1 Clostridium arbusti SL206
TACTGCTTTTGCCATTATGGATGAAGGTCTTGCTTCGGAAATTGTAATAGTAGATATAAACAAAGATAAAGCTGAAGGTGAGGCAATGGATTTATCTCACGGTGCATCTTTTGTAAAGCCCACAGTAATTAAAGCTGGAGAGTATAAAGATACAAGCAATTCTGATATTGTTATAATTACAGCTGGTGCTCCACAAAAACCAGGTGAAACTAGATTAGATTTAATAAATAAAAATTATAAAATAATGAATTCCATTGTACCGGAAGTTGTAAAATATAGTCCAAATTCAATATTATTAGTAGTTTCTAATCCAGTAGATGTACTAACTTATATAACTTACAAGATCTCAGGCTTTCCAAAGGAAAGAGTTATTGGATCCGGTACAGTTCTTGATACCTCAAGATTTAAATATATGTTAAGCAATCACTTTAATGTGGATGCAAGAAATATTCATACTTATATAATGGGAGAACATGGTGATTCAGAAATAGCCACTTGGAGTATAACTAATATAGCAGGCCTTGATATTGCTGAATACTGCAGCAGATATTGCAATAAATGTGATGGAAATATACGATATAACATTCATGAAGAAGTAAAAAATGCAGCTTATGAAATTATCAAGAAAAAAGGAGCAACTTATTATGCTGTTGCCCTGGCTATAAGAAGAATTGTAGAAGCTATACTAAGGGATGAAAACTCTATATTAACTATATCCACTCTCCTTGAAGGACAGTATGGCATTAAGGATATATACATGGGTGTTCCAAGTATTGTAGGTGCTGCTGGAATAAAGAATATAGTGGAATCTCCTCTAGATAAAGAAGAGTTAACTGCTCTACAGGAATCTGCAAAAACACTAAAAGAATCTCTTGAAAAAGCCCTTATTAAAGAAATTAAGAGTTAGGAATTAAGAATGAAGAGTTAAAGAAATTTTGTCTTTAGACAAAATAATAAATTTATTTTAATTGATTTTTCTGCACAGCAGAAAAATCTTCCTTCACTCTTCACTCTTCACTCTTCACTCTTCACTCTTAATTCTTAATTATTCACTAAATAAAACTTTCAACTAGAATAAATTCTCACCTATTTAATTTATTCTTATGAATATACCTTTTAATCATTTCATTGTATTCTTTCATTATACTTATAATTATATTATTGTGAGAAGAATTTAATTTAGTATTATCTATTTTTCTTATAGGTAACACCTTTGACAATGTACCAGAAATAAATATTCCATCCATTCTAATTGCATCTTTATAGTTTATTCTCTCCTCAATAACTTTATATCCACATTTTAAAGCAACTGCTATAATAGAATCTCTAGTAGTTCCCGGGAGAACATCTTCTAAAGGAGCAGTATAGACAGTTTTATCTTTAATCATAAATATATTAGATCTACTACCTTCTGTAACATTTCCATTTCTATCAACTAGTATTGCCTCATAGGCTTTTGCTTCTCTCATATTCCTCTCTACTAATGATCTAAATTCTGTGTTTACAACTTTGGCATTTGGATTTACTCTTTCTCCGTGATAAAAAATGGTATCTACTCCATTGCTATATTGTTCCTCAGTTGGATAGTTGTGCTTCAAAAAATAGGCATAAAAATTACATTCTCCATAAAAAAATTAAAAACTATTTTTATATTTCCTATATCTGCTTTATTTACCTGAATCAATTTATTAATCTTTGCCTTGATTTTATCTGATGTCATGGGCAATATTAAATTTGTAATCTTTGCTGAGTTCTCTAGCCTCTTAAGATTCTTTTCTACAAATAGTGGAACACCTTGTTCTATTCTAATAACTTCGTAAAGGGATTTGCCCAAAGTTATAAATTTATTATCAAAACTATCTTTTTGCTTAACTTCATCATCTTTTATATAAAATTCTCTATAACTTATGTCTTCCATAAAAATTACCTCCATAAAAAACCATAACAGTCTTTTCCAGGGAAATATTTTGCATTTCCTTGTATACTATTTTAAAGACTTCACTAGTTACTTCCAGTGAAGCACTTCAATATTATTATATTTCTTCTTCGAGTTTATTAAATAAGGATGACCTACTAGCTTAAACAAAGGCAAGTCTGCTAAAGAATCAGAATACATATAGGAATTTTTAAAATCCGCCTCTACATTTTCCTCTTTAAGCACTTCCTTAAGCCTTTTAACCTTTTCCTCACCCTTATTATTTTCTCCTATGATTTCACCTGTATAATAACCATTTACAAATTTAAATCTTGTTCCTATAACTTTATCTACTTCTTTTATATTATAAAGCTCATTTAAATAAAATTCAGCTGATGCAGAAATTAAATATACTTTATATCCCTCTGATTTTAACTTCTTTAATGTATTTATTGCATCTACATAAAAGATTTCACTAAATCTCTTTTCATAGAATTCCTTTACAAGCTCCTTTATTTCATTCTCATGAATTCCCTTTATAAAACCCATAAAATTATTTTTAGCCCTTGCTGCATCAAGTAAACCTAAAGCATATAAAATTGCTGATCCAAAGCTCTTAGGCATATGAATAATTAATGTAGGTTTCTTTTTAAGCATAAACATATAGAATTCAAATAGGGTTTCTCTTTTCGTCAAAGTATAGTCTACATCAAATATAGCTAGTTTTTCCAAAATATCACCTCTAAAAATATGTAAAATTAAAAGCCGCTACATAAAGCAGCGACTTCCTATAGAAATTATTTATCTTTTTCTAAAGTTGATTCGTAGTAAGCAGTAGCTGCCTTAAATTCCTCATCATCTGGAATTACAAGTTCTCCTTCATCGCCTTCACCCACAACCTTAAATAAATATACAGAACCATCTTGTGGATTTTGAACTAATGCAAATTCTCCCTCATTGTATACAAACCCATCTATAACATCACATGTTACAACATTTCCATGTTCATCTTCAAGTTCAACTGAGCATGCACCATGATGATCTTCTCCACATCCACAACTGCAATCGTGTTCGCCGCCGTGTTCATGTTCACCACCACATTCACATGAATCTTCATGTTTGTGTTCATCAGATCCGCATCCGCACCCATCTATACTACATGCATTAACTTTTTCATTTTCACTCATTATTACATACCTCCTTTTGCGTCATATTTTAATTCTACCCTTAAAAGCAAAATAATAAAAGGGGTTTTAATAAAATTTATATTATTTTATTAAAAAAAGAGAGGAAAGTATTAACTTCCCTCTCTTTTTAAGATTTATTGTATTATTTACCTGCTAAGAATTTATAAGATTCTAATCTTTCTTTAGCATCTTGTTCAGTTTTAGCAAATAATTCATCAGCTTTATCTGGGTATACTTTCTTTAATGAAGCAAATCTTACTTCACCTAATAAGAATTCTTTGAAATCACCCTTTGGCTCTTTTGAATCTAATGTAAATGGATTCTTTCCTGCTTCTTTAAGAAGTGGGTTGAATCTATACATAGCCCAGTATCCACACTCAACAGCTTTTTTCTCTTCAAGTTGACTGCATCCCATACCAGCTCTTAATCCTTGGTTTATACATGGAGAATAACCTATGATTAATGATGGACCTGGATAAGCTTCAGCTTCAGTAATTGCTTTTATAGTCTGATTTTTGTCAGCACCCATAGCTATTTGTGCTACATAAACATAACCATAACTTATAGCCATCATTCCAAGATCTTTCTTCTTAGTTCTCTTACCACCAGCTGCAAATTGTGCTATTGCTGCTGTTGGAGTAGCTTTTGATGATTGACCACCTGTATTTGAGTAAACTTCTGTATCAAATACAAATATGTTTACATCTTCACCTGATGCAAGTACGTGATCCACTCCACCATAACCGATGTCGTAAGCCCAACCGTCTCCACCAAATATCCATTGTGATTTTTTAACTAAATGATCTTTAGCATCGAAGATTTCTTTTACAGTAGCATTGCTATCTTTTTCTGCTTCTAATAATGGTAATAATTTAGCTGTAGCTGCTTTTGATTCATCAGCTAAGTCCATACTATTTACCCATTCAGTTAAAGCTTCTTTTAATTCTGGTTTTGCATCTGAAGCTACAAGTTCATTTGCTTGTTGTGCTATTCTTTCTCTTAATTGTTTAACACCAAGATACATTCCTAACCCAAACTCAGCATTATCTTCGAATAATGAGTTAGCCCAAGCAGGACCTTGACCTTTATGGTTAATTGTATATGGTGTAGCTGGTGCACTACCACCCCAGATTGAAGTACAACCTGTTGCATTAGCGATCATCATTCTGTCACCATATAATTGAGTTATAAGTCTTGCGTATGGAGCTTCTCCACAACCTGCACAAGCACCGTTGAACTCAAGTAATGGCTGTTCAAATTGACTACCTTTTACTGTTGTTTTGTTCATTGGATTTTCTTTTGGTGAAAGGTTAAGTGCATATTCAAAGTTATCAGCTTCTTTATATTGTGATTCAGCTGGTTTCATTACTAATGCCTTTTCCTTTGCAGGACAAACTTGAGCACAATTTCCGCATCCTGTACAATCAAGAGCACTGATCTTTATTGCAAAGTTAAGTTTTTCAGCAGTTTTTAATCCCATTGCTGGCTTAGTTGTAAATCCTTCTGGAGCATTCTTAGTTTCTTCTTCTGTCAATAAGAACGGTCTTATTACAGCGTGAGGACAAACATATGCACATTGGTTACATTGTATACATTTGTCTACTTGCCATTCAGGAATATTAATAGCAATTGCTCTCTTTTCATAAGCTGCAGTTCCATTAGGATAGGTTCCATCTTCAAGACCATTGAATGCACTTACAGGAAGTTTATCTCCTTCTTGTCTGTTCATTGGTTCAAGAATGTCAGTTATAAATTTAGGTTTAGCTTTTGTAGATGTTTCTATGTCTTTATCCTGTGCTTCTTTCCATATTTCTGGAACTTCAATCTTAACTACAGCATTTACACCTAAATCTATAGCATCGTTATTCATTTTAACAACTTTTTCACCTTTTTTACCATATGAAGTTACAACTGCTTCTTTTAAGTATTTTATTGCATCATCAACTGGTATTATGTTAGCTAATTTAAAGAATGCTGATTGCATGATCATGTTGATTCTTCCGCCAAGACCTATGCTTTGAGCTATCTTTACAGCATTTAATGTATAGAAATGTATGTTATGGTTAGCAATATATCTCTTCATTTTTGCTGGTAAATGAGTTTCAACTTCTTCTGGAGTCCAGATACTGTTAAGTAAGAAGTTACCACCATCTTTTAATCCGTCTAAAAGATCATATTTATAAACATAAGATTGGTTATGACAAGCAACAAAATCTGCTGTATTTATTAAATATGGTGATTTTATTGGTTTTTTACCAAATCTCAAATGGGAAATTGTAATACCACCTGATTTTTTTGAATCATATGCAAAGTAACCTTGAGCATACATATCAGTATGGTCACCTATAATTTTTATAGCACTTTTGTTAGCACCAACTGTACCATCTGAACCAAGTCCCCAGAACTTACAAGCTTTAGTTCCTTCTGGAGTAGTATCGATTTTTTCAGTTGTAGGTAATGAAGTAAATGTTACGTCATCATCTATTGCTATTGTAAATCCATTTTTAGGAGTAGCAGCATTTAGGTTTTCATAAACAGCTAGTATATCACTAGGAACTGTATCTTTTGAACCTAAACCATATCTTCCACCAACTATTACTGGCTTCATATCGCTATGATAGAATGATGTAACAACATCCTGGTAAAGTGGTTCTCCAAAGCTTCCTGGTTCTTTTGTTCTATCAAGAACAGCAATTTTCTTAACTGTTTTTGGAATATATTTAAAGAAGTGTTCAACTGAGAAAGGTCTAAATAGATGTACTTTTAATATACCTACTTTTTCGCCCTTAGCGTTTAAGTAATCTATAGTTTCTTCAATTGCATCGCAAATTGAACCCATTGCAATTATTATTCTCTCAGCATCTGCTGCTCCATAATAATCAAATAGGTGATATTCTCTTCCTGTAATTTTGCTTAATTCTCCCATATAGTTTTCAACTATTTCAGGAAGTGCATTATAATATTTGTTTGATGCTTCTCTTCCTTGGAAGTATACATCAGGATTTTCTGCTGTACCTCTAGTTACTGGATGTTCTGGATTTAAAGCATTATCTCTAAATGCTTTAACAGCATCCATATCCAATAATGGTCTTAAATCTTCATAATCAATAACTTCTATTTTTTGTATTTCATGTGATGTTCTGAATCCGTCAAAGAAATTTATGAAAGGAACTTTTCCCTTTATTGCAGCTAAATGTGCAACTGCTGATAAATCCATAACTTCTTGAACACTACCTTCTGCAAGTTGTGCAAATCCTGTTTGTCTTGCAGCCATAACATCTTGGTGATCACCAAATATGTTTAATGATTTTGTTGCTAGTGCTCTAGCACTCACATGGAATACTGATGGTAAAAGTTCACCAGCTATTTTATACATGTTTGGTATCATTAATAGTAATCCTTGAGAAGCTGTAAATGTTGTTGTTAACGCTCCTGCTTGAAGTGAACCATGCACTGCACCAGCAGCTCCTGCTTCTGATTGCATCTCCATTACTTTAACAGTTTGACCAAATAAGTTTTTTCTACCTTGAACTGCCCATTCATCAACATGTTCTGCCATTGGTGATGATGGTGTTATTGGATAAATCGCTGTAACATCAGTAAAAGCATAAGCTATATGAGCTGCTGCAGTGTTCCCATCCATAGTCTTCATTTTTACCATGTAAAACCCTTCTTTCTCATAAATTTAATAAATCATAATCCCTTAGGTATCTTCAAATAATAATATTTTGCGTAATACAATGCCCTAGAAGAACCCACCAAGACTACCTAGTATTAGTATAACATTTTTCATTGCATCATACAAAATTATATTGCAATATCAACTTATCTTTTTAGATACCTTAGCTAAGGTACATTCAGATAAATAACTAGTCAGTATGCTAGTCTATTTTGAATCCTACGACCTCAACAGAACCCTTAGATAGCTCACTATCTACGGAACCTGTTTCCTTGTTGGATTCAAAATATCCGTCGCATCTTTGACTTATTATTTATTTTCATATGCCTAATGAAAAAATTATTGTTTTAGATAGTTTAACCATTTTGTAAATAATTATTATTCACAAGAATAATAAAGAGGAGCCACATAAAGTGACTCCTCTTTTTAAAAAATATTATTTATAAAGTTCTACTAACTTTAATAAATGTTCATAACGTTCCATGGCAGCTTTCTCATTTTCACTGAATAGTTTTTCAGCACGATCTGGGAATGAACGTTTTAAACGAGTATAACGTGTTTCATTATTTAAGAATTTTTGGTATGTTCCATCACCTGGTTTAGATGTAAGAGTGAATGGATTCTTTCCTTCAGCCTTAAGAGCAGGATTAAAGGAGAATAGATTCCAGTATCCAGATTTTACAGCTGCTTTCATTTCATCCTGGCAGTGGTTCATACCACCTTTAACTCCGTGAAGTTCACAAGGTGCATATCCAATTATTAATGATGGTCCGTTATAAGCTTCTGCTTCAGCAATAGTCTTAAGAGTTTGAGCTGGATTAGCACCAAGAGCGATTTGTGCTACATATATGTAACCATAGCTCATAGCGATTTCAGCAAGACTCTTCTTTCCAACATCTTTACCAGCAGCAGCGAATTGACAAACTTCACCGATATTAGAAGCCTTAGAAGCTTGGCCACCTGTATTAGAGTACATTTCTGTATCGAATACCATAACATTTACGTTCTCTCCAGAAGCAAGTACATGGTCAAGTCCACCGAATCCGATATCATATGCCCATCCATCTCCTCCAAGAATCCATACTGACTTCTTAGCAAGGTACGCTTTCTTTTCAAGAACTTCTTTAGAAAGATCACAGCCTGCAGCAGCAGTTTTTTCAAGTTCAGCTACAAGTGTAGCAACCGCAGCAGTGTTTTCTTTTGTGCTTTCTTTTGTTTCAACGAATTTAGCAGCAGCAGCTTTAAACTCAGCAGATGCTCTATCATCAGCAGCAATCTTCTCAATCTTAGCAATTACTTGATCACGAAGAGTCTTCTGTCCAAGGTACATACCAAATCCATGTTCTGCATTATCTTCAAATAATGAGTTAGCCCATGCTGGACCTTTATTTGAATCTTTGTTAACTGTATATGGACAAGTTGCAGCAGGACCACCCCATATTGAAGAACATCCTGTAGCATTTGAAATATACATTTGTTCACCAAATAGTTGTGTAAGTATACGAGCATAAGATGTTTCTGCACATCCTGCACAACTTCCTGAGAACTCAAGAAGTGGCTGATTAAACTGAGATCCCTTAACTGTAGTATCAGCAGGAATTCCAGGTTTCTTACCTACATTTGCAACTAAGTAATCAAATACTGGTTGTTCATGTAATTGAGTTTCTTGAGGTACCATTGTGATAGCCTTCGTAGGACATACTGTAATACACTCTCCACAGCCCATACAATCAAGAGGAGTTACACTCATTGTAAATTTGTATTCTCCAGCTTTTGGCTTAGTATTAGCAAGTTTAATGTTATCAGGAGCTGCTTTAACTTCGTCTTCGCTAAGCATGAAAGGACGAATTGTAGCATGAGAACATACAAATGCACAGTTATTACATTGAATACATTTTTCTGGATTCCATTCTGGAACCATTACAGCAGTACCACGTTTTTCATATGCTGAAGCACCTAATTCGTACTGTCCGTCTGGATTTTCTGAGAATGCAGATACAGGAAGACTATCACCATCCATAAGTCCGATAGGATTCATAAGATCATTAACCATCTTAACTGTTTCTGGACGACCTGTAAGTTCTGGAGCTGGAGCATCTGCTTCTGGATTTGACCATGAAGCTGGAACTTCTACTTTATGAACAGCATCTACACCAGCATCAATTGCTTTGTAGTTCATTTCTACAACTGCATCGCCTTTTTTACCGTAAGATTTCTTAGCAGCAGCTTTCATAAAGCCAACAGCATCATCAATTGGCATAACATTTGCTAATTTGAAGAATGCAGATTGAAGAATAGTGTTAGTACGTTTACCCATACCAATTTCAATTGCTTTATCAATAGCATTAATTGTGTATAATTGAATGTTGTTTTCTGCAATATATTTCTTAGCAGCAGCATTAAGCTTAGAATCAAGTTCTTCATCTGACCACTGACAGTTGATCATGAATATTCCGCCTGGCTTAACATCCTGAACCATCTTGAAGCCTTTAACAACATAAGATGGGTTATGGCATGCAACGAAATCAGCTTGATTTATGTAATACGGACTTCTAATTGCCTTATCACCAAAACGAAGATGAGAAATTGTTATTCCACCAGTCTTCTTAGAGTCATATTGGAAGTATGCTTGAATAAATTTATCTGTATGATCACCAAGAATCTTTGTAGAGTTCTTGTTAGCACCAACAGTACCATCACCACCAAGACCCCAGAATTTACACTCTACTGTACCAACTGCAGATGTAATAGGAGCTGGCTTAACTTCTGGTAAACTTAAGTTAGTAACATCATCTACGATACCAAGTGTGAAACGAGCTTTAGGAGCATCTTTCAAAAGCTCAGTATATACAGCAAATACAGATGAAGGAGGAGTATCCTTAGAACCAAGTCCATAACGACCATTTGTTAATATAACATCATTAAGTCCTGCTTCACGAAGAGTTGTAGCAACATCAAGGTATAATGGATCACCTAATGCTCCTGGTTCTTTTGTACGGTCAAGAACAGCAATCTTCTTAGCAGTTTTAGGAATAACTTTAAGAAGGCCATTAGATACCCATGGACGATATAAACGAACTTTAACTAGTCCAACTTTTTCTCCTTTAGCTGTTAAGTAATCAATAACTTCCTCAGCTACATCACAAATAGATCCCATTGCTACGATGACACGATCAGCATCTGGAGCTCCATAGTAATTGAATAAATCATAGTTTGTACCAAGTTTTTCATTTACCTTAGCCATGTATTTTTCAACTACAGCTGGCAAATTATTATAAGCTGTGTTAGATGCTTCACGATGTTGGAAGAAAACATCTCCATTTTCATGAGAACCACGCATAGCTGGTTTTTCTGGATTTAATGCATGATCACGGAAAGCTTTAAGAGCATCCATATTGCACATTTCTTTAAGATCTTTATAATCCCATTTTTCAATTTTTTGAATTTCATGTGATGTACGGAATCCATCAAAGAAATTGATGAAAGGAACTTTTCCTTCAAGTGCAGCAAGATGTGCAACAGGACTTAAGTCCATAACTTCTTGTGGATTTGTTTCAGCAAGCATTGCGAAACCTACTTGACGACAAGCATATACATCACTATGATCACCAAAAATGTTAAGTGCATGTGATGAAACTGTACGTGCAGATACATGGAATACGCTTGGAAGCATTTCACCAGCAATCTTGTACATATTTGGAATCATTAAAAGAAGACCTTGTGAAGCTGTAAATGTAGTAGTAAGTGCACCTGCAGCAAGTGAACCGTGAACAGTTCCTGCAGCACCTGCCTCAGACTGTAGTTCTACAACTTTAACCTGATTACCAAAAATGTTCTCTTGGCCTGCAGCAGACCACATATCAACACTATCAGCCATTGGGCTTGATGGTGTAATTGGGTATATACCAGCTACTTCAGTATAAGCATAGGCTACATGTGCAGCAGCTGTATTACCATCCATTGATTGTTTAGCTCTTGACATATTAAATTTCCTCCTTATTATTACGCCTTATTAATCGGCATAATTTCATCATTACTATTAAACTTTGTATAGACATGATTCATGTTATTTATCATTTCTGTCAAAGTATATTTGAAAAAGCAATGATACAAACAATTTTATATTAATAAAATATTCGATGATTATTTAACGATTTAATTATAATACTATAGATTGGGTTTTACAAGACGAATTTTAGATTTTTATAGTAGTTTTTTGTATTTTATTTTGCTGTAATATAACACAAGAAAAAAAGTGATACAGATTTTTTTTATACTGTAATATAACAGAAAATATAAGTGATACAGAAAAAATAAATGATGAAGGATGAAAAATTGAGGATGATTTTCCTCAGTTATTCACTCTTCATCATTTACACGAAATTTATCGAATTAGGTTATATTTTGTTAAATAGAATTTAGCTTCTAATAGCTTTAAAATATACTGATTTACTCTTTATTTCTCATAACCTTAATTAAGGCACATTCAAATAAATAACTAGTCAGTATGCTAGTCTATTTATTTTTATATGCCTTAAGCTAATTATAAAGCTAATAACTTACCAAGTTCTTCTGCTTTTTCAATTTCTTCTTTTGTAGGAGCCTCTTTAACTGCAAGACTTCCCTTTACGTCGAATTTTTCGTCTACCATTCTTGCTACCCAGTCTTCCATGAATTTTCCATTATCCCAACCATATGAACCAAATAATACAACTGGCATATTGTTTGGAGCAAGTATTCTTATTTCTTTTATAAATGGTTCCATTTCTTCTTGTTCAATTCTATTATTATCCATTGATGGACTTCCAAGCGCAACAGCATCGTAGTTAGTAATTTCTGTTGGTTTAACATCTCCAACCAATTTTAAGTCTACTTCTGCACCAGCCTTTTTAGCACCTTCTGCAATATGGTTTGCTAGCACCTCAACATTTCCCATATTACTCCAATAAATTAC
Organism: Clostridium arbusti SL206; assembly: GCF_000246895.1. Lineage (GTDB taxonomy): Bacteria > Bacillota > Clostridia > Clostridiales > Clostridiaceae > Clostridium_I > Clostridium_I arbusti. The sequence goes on from NZ_BAEV01000018.1 coordinate 11,736, forward strand.
AGCAATTTTTTTCATTTTGACCACTTCCCTCTATAAGGCATCTTCAAATAAATAACTAGTCAGTATGCTAGTCTATTTTGAATCATACTATGTTAACAGAACCCTCTGATAGCACCACTATCATCAGAACCTGTTTCCTTGTATGATTCAAAATATACGTGGTATCTTTCACTTATTATTTATTTTCATATGCCTAAATTAATATTTTACTCATTATATTGATAATTATTTAACAATTTTATTATAATACTACATTTTACCTTTTACAAGAATTAAATTTACATTTTACATAATTATCTGGACTTCTTTATAACATCTTTAATTTTTCCTATGAGCAATTCTTTATTTATCTCCTCTATATTATCTATAGAATCTAGAAGTTTTATTAATTGATTTTTTAGATTAGAGTTACTATTAACTTTTTTAGATACTATTCCTTCATTTATACGAATAATATCACCAGATTTCATTATTTTTGTATTATACCCTTTTTCTTTTGCAAAATTCGAAAAACTCTCTTCTGCATCTTTTTCTCCATGTACTAAAAATATTTCTTCAGGTTTCTTGCTAAAGCTTTCTAACCACTTAATTAGTCCATCTCTATCAGCATGTCCTGATAATTCTTCAATATCATATATAGAAGAATTTACTGCAATATCCTCTCCAAAAATCTTTACCTTTTTAGCTCCACTTAAAATATTATTACCAAGCGTACCTTGTGCTTGATATCCTATAAATGCTATTGAACATTCTTTTCTCCATAAATTATGTTTAAGATGATGCTTAATCCTTCCCGCTTCGCACATACCGCTGGCTGAAATAATTACTGCTCCAGATTGAATTTTATTTATTTTAGCAGAATCCTCTGGAGAATTAGTGAAAATCAGTCCTTCGAATCTAAGTGGATTATTTCCATTAGCAAATTCTTTTTTTGTTTCATCATCAAAGCAATCATTGTACTTTTCAAATACCCTAGTAGATTTCGCTGCTAGCGGACTATCCACAAATACCATTAAATTGCTTATTTCATTATTCCTCTTAAGTTTACCTAGTTCGTATAATACTTCCTGTACTCTGCCCACTGCAAAGGAAGGTATTATAACGTTTCCACCCTTTGCAAAAGTCTCTTTTATTATATCTGTTAATTTATGCAATTGATTGTGTAAATTATCATGTAGTCTGTTACCATAAGTGGTTTCCATTATCAAATAATCCGCATAATCAAGAACTGCTGGATCTTTCATAATTGGAATATCTACATTCCCCACATCTCCAGTATACACTATTTTAACTTCATCCTTTTCCCCTTCTCTTATAAATAATTCTACAAAAGCGGCTCCTAAAAGATGTCCTGAATCTCTAAATCTAATTTTGAAACCATCAAAGACTTCAATAGTTGTACCATAAGGGATTCCAGTAAAAAGATACATTGATAATTCTGCCATGGTAGATGTATACAGTGGTTCTATTATATCTAACCCCTGTCTCTTTCTTCTCTTATTTTTCCATAGCACTTCATTTTCTTGAATGTACCCGCTATCCACTAGCATTGCACTGCAAAGATCTTTTGTAGCATTAGTGCAAAAGACTTGTCCTTTAAAACCTTTTTTATATAATAATGGTATTCTTCCGCTATGGTCAATATGGGCATGTGATAGGATTACGTAATCCACTTCTTTAGGATCAAAATTGAATCCATCATTTCCTCTCTCTTTTTCATCTTTTCCCTGATACAAACCACAATCAAGTAATATAGTCTTATTATTTACCCTTAGTATATGACATGAACCTGTGACACATCCTGCTGCACCATAAAACTCTAATTCCATATTTCCCATCTCCTCTCTATAATTTAATTATACACCATGTCATTCAATTTTCACAATAATTGTAATATTGTAAACTTAGAATTTGAATATGCCTTATATATATTAGAATGCAGGAAAGGCTATATGCACAAGATTTAAAATTTTTGTGCATATAGCCTTTCTTTTACAATATAAGATTACTTAGAATATTTTTCTATTATAGCTACAATATTATTAACCCCATTTTTTACAGGGCTTTCATTCATAGCTCTTATATAATTTTCTTTATCCCTATTCAGTTCATTTAGTTTATTTATTAACAATTCGCTATTTAAATCTTCTTCATCGATAACCATACTATAACCATGTTTTTTAAAGGAAGCAGCATTTAAAATTTGATCTCCTCTACTGGATTTTTTTGAAAGAGGAATTAAAATATTAGGCTTTCTAAGAGCTAAAAGTTCAAATATAACATTAGCCCCAGCTCTTGATATAACTAAATCTGCGGCATTCATAAAGTCTGGTAATTCATCGCTTACATATTCAAATTGTCTGTATCCATTTTTATTTTTTAATGAATTGTCCAAATTCCCCTTACCACAAATATGAATTACATTATATTTTAATAAAATATCATCAATAGCTTTTCTAACGGTATCATTTATTACCTTAGATCCAAGACTTCCTCCTATAATAAAAATTACAGGTTTATGTGTATCCTGAAAATTGCATAACCTAAGTCCTTCAATTTTACTACCTTCTAGAAGTTCCTTTCTTATAGGCGTTCCTGTGAGTACTCCTTTATTTCCCTTTATATTCTCTATAGATTCTGGAAATGTTACGCAAACTTTAGTACAATAAGGAGCTGCCAGCCTATTTGCAAGGCCTGGTGTCATATCTGATTCATGTGCTATTACTGGTACTTTACATAAATGTGCTGCTATAACTACAGGCACTGTTACAAATCCGCCCTTTGAAAATACTATAGAAGGTTTTTCCCTTTTCATAATCACTGTTGCTTGAATTATTCCTTTAAGAACTTTAAATGGATCTGAAAAGTTTTTTATATCAAAATATCGTCTTAATTTTCCACTGGATATTGTATGATATTTAATATTTTGTCCTTGAATTATGTTTTTTTCTATACCATTTTTAGTACCAATATATTGTACTTCGTAGCCTAAATAGGATAACTTAGGTATTAGGGCTAGATTAGGAGTAACATGTCCTGCTGAACCTCCACCTGTCATAATTATTTTATGTCCTTCCAAAAAAAAGCACCCCCACATTATTAATTATTTTTTATTTGGAAATTCTAAAATCTACAATCCTCATCTGCAAATACTTTTTATTTCTAAAAATATTTATAAATGGAACATAAACTAAATCTAATTTTATACTGTCACTGCTTACCAAAGCTTGTTCCAAAGACATTGAATATGCATCCATTATCATTTTCTGAAATTCTTCCACTTTACCAAAACATATGCCAGTTATTATTTTTCTATGATTTTTTGAACAAACTTGAAATTTCAATGTATTTTTAATCTCCCTACCTAAAAGCTGTATATTACTTATGAATACATTTTTTTCAGCTAGTAATGGAGATGCGTTTCCCTTTCCAAAAGGTTCCAATCTATTTATCTCTTCAACTAAGCTTTCATCTATTTCTTCTAAGTAAACTTGTTTTTCCAATCTTAGTTTAGGTATTATATCTTCTTCGGTAAGCTTACAATTTTCATTAAGTGCTTTTCTCAATAGAGGAATATTTTTTTCTTCAATGGATAAACCTGCCGCCATAGGATGTCCTCCAAATTTGTTTAGTAAATCTTTACATTTTATAAGTTCCTCAAACAAATTATATTCTTCAATGGATCTTCCTGAACCCTTTGGCATTTCTTTTCCCTTTGTAATAATTATAGTAGGTAGATTAAATCTTTCTCTTATTTTCCCTGCCACAATACCAGCTATGCTCTCATGAACATTTTCATTATAAACCACTAACACTTTTTCATTATTTATTTTTGAATTTTCTATATGACTTATTATTTCATCCACACATTTAACGGTCATATCTTGCCTTTTTTTATTTAGTGCTACTAGTTCTCTTGAAAGCGTAATTGCTTCATCCTTATTATCTGTCAATAATAACTTAACTGATAAATCAGCAGTTTCTAATCTCCCAGTAGCATTAATGCAGGGTCCTATTAAAAATCCCACAGTATGAGAATTAATTTTTTTATCTTTCATCTCTAAATTTTCTAAAAGAGTATTTATTCCAAGATTTTTACTATTACTCAATGAGCTTAGGCCAAGCTTTGCAATAATTCTATTCTCATCTACTAAATCAACCACATCACATATAGTTCCTATACAGGCAATCTCAATATAATCATAAGCCTCTTTCTCATCTATACCCATTTTTCTAAATAGAACCTGGGCAAATTTAAAGGATATACCCGCACCACATAACAGCTTAAAAGGATATTTACACAACTGTTGTTTAGGGTTTATTATTGCATCAGCTTCTGGAATAATATATTTTTTATTTTCATTTTCTTCGATAAAAGGCAATTCATGATGATCCGTTATTACTACTTTTAAACCAAGTTCCTTAGCAAGCTTAATTTCCTCTATAGCAGAGATCCCATTATCACAGGTCAAAACTGTATTATATCCTTGCTCTTTCAGTAATCTTAATCTTTCTTTGCTAAGTCCATAACCTTCTGTTTCTCTGTTAGGTATATGATATCCAACATTAGCATCACATGCTTTTAAGGCTTTGTACATTATAACAGTGCTGGTTACCCCATCAGCATCATAATCTCCATAAATAACTATTTTTTCTTTATGTAAAATACTATCTCTTATTATATCAGTGCCCTTATCCATGTCCTTCATAGCCATTGGATCATGGAGATCTTCCTCTCTGGCACTTAAAAACCTCTTTATATCAACAATATTTTTTATTCCCCTATTTGCTAATATCTTAGCTGTAGTTACAGTTATATTTGCATTTTTTGCTAGATAATTAATATCTGCACTAGTTCTTTTAAGCATCCATCTTGCCATTAAATTATCACCTCATTACAGAACCAGTTAATTCTTAACTCTTAACTGATTTTCAAGTTCCCTGTTTCTAAATCCCTTATTCTTACCTATGGTTCTGCCTATGGTTGTAATTTTGCCTGTAATACAAGATCTGCAGTGGGATGGTGTATCATTTACGCAAATCTTACCAGGATACAATGCATAAAGTTTTCTGTATTCACCTTCTGTTATATTTGGCATTACTACGTTAGCTCCACTTTGCAGTGCAATTATTCTTCCATTGTTATTAAGAGTTTCCATAGCTGTAGTAGCTGGTATGTTTATATCCTTCAGTAAAAGTCTGGTTAATGCCATAACCTTAAGACTTAAATAGAATTCTCCTCCAGCCTCATTCTTTAAAGGTGTATCTTCATTTGGAATGAAAGGACCAATTCCAATCATATCTGCACCAATCTCTTTAAAGAAAAGTATATCCTCTGCTAAGGATTCAATGGTTTGATTTGGAAGTCCAACAAGGCATCCGCTGCCCACTTCATAACCTAATTTTTTTAGATCCTCCAAACATCTTTTTCTATTTTCATGACTCATATTTGGATCCATAGCCTCATATAATGCCCTATCTGTAGTTTCAATTCTTATAAGATATCTGTCCGCTCCAGCTTCTTTATAAGCTTTGTATTCCTCATAGGTTTTCTCTCCAATACTTATAGTTACTGCTACATCCATTTTTTTTATATTACTTATAATGTATTTCATCTTTTCTACAGTATAAAATTCATCTTCACCGGATTGAAGAACAAAAGTTTTATATCCATATTCTGCACCTTTTTTTGCCAGTTCAATTATCTCATCTGGCATCAACCTATATCTTTTTACATTTTTATTTTCTGCTCTTAATCCGCAGTACATACAATTCCTCTTACATATATTTGAAAATTCTATGAGTCCTCTTAGGTGAACTTCATCGCCCATATATTTTTTCCTTATTCTATCTGCAGCATCAAATAATTCCTGATTGTTTTCTGAATCTTGTAGAATTTCTATTATTTCTTCTTTTGTTAAATCATTGGTATTCTCCGCTTTTTTTATTAGTTGTAAAATTTTTTCCATGTTTCCACCTCATAAAGATCTATTACTCTGAAACTAAGAACCATAAGCTATCACTGAATCTTACTTTGTTGGAATTTGTTACTCCCTGGAAGTTTATATGGATTATCAAGGGATGTATATAACTGTTATCTCCACCTTTAGAAATCAGAGAAGCAAAATCTAATTCTTCGTTTACAAACTTTATTTATACGTATATGCATTATAGCATATTTCTTATGAAAAACCTATTGCCTTAATATTTCAATTGTAGGATTTATCATCACTTTTTTTGCCGTATTTATTATTTCATCCTTAGTTATATTTAAAGTATTATAACCAGTTAAACTAAATAAATCAAAATTATCATTCATAATTTTATTTGTTGTCAGTGCCTTTGCAAGCTCTATAGCCTTTTCAAGTTCAAGTTCTCTTCTGAGTTTAACACTTTTTATAATACTGTCTATATTATCCTTTGAAAATTCACTTTCAAAACAATCTATATTAGATATAAGTCTATTTATTATTTCAATTGCCTTATTTACATTATGCACAGAAGTTCCCATACAAATATTCAATAGTTTAATTCCCTTTTCATTTTTTATAATACTAAATACATCGTATGCTAAACCAGCTTTAGTCCTTATATTGTCATATAAAATGCTGCTAGTACCTCTTCCAAATTTATAATTGAATATATTAAGGACAGCAAGTTCTCTATCAGTAAGTCTCTCTATTGGAAAACAATACTGTATTTTTGCTCCTTCTATTCCAGCTTTATTTCTTACAAAAAGGCCTTTAGAGTTTTCTTCATAGTCTATATCCTTAATTTTAGTTTTATTATTTTCCCAATGCGCCATGTAGCTTTTAACTATATCTAATACTTCATTATATTCCAATGAAGAAACCACACTTATAACACAATTATCTGGATTATAATATTTATTATAAAAACCCTCTATATCCTTTAATGAAAAGCTTCTTATAATCTCTTTTTCTCCAATTATACAGGTTTTAATTCTTCTATGTTTAAAAGCACTATTTAATAATTCGTCTTCACATAATTGAAAACTATCATCCTTCCATTCCTTTAATTCTTCACAAATTACATCTATTTCTTCTTTAAAACCTTCTTCTTTAAAAGAAGGTGATTTTATTATATCAGAATATACCTCAAAGCCTATATTGAAATCTTCTGATAAGGTTGTTCCATAATATATTGAATAGGGGAAATTGGTCATGGCATTGCTAAAACCAAATATTTCATCGCATACTTTATTTATTTCAAATTCACTTCTCTTATGGGTACCTTTAAAAACCATATGTTCTACCACATGGGCAATTCCCATTTCATCTTCACTTTCCATTAACGCTCCTGCATTAAAACCTATACAGAAGGAAGTTATTTGTCCTACCCTATGTTCATATATCATAGTTATACCATTTTTAAACTTATAAGTCTTCATAATATCACCACCTAATAATATTTTCTGGAAAAAATTACACCCCAGGGGTGCAAAATTTTCTCTTGTTTAAAAAGATAAAATCTCGAGAAATAGATCTCGAGATTTTATTTATTCATCTATTATATAAGGTATAGTTGTCAATGCAATATTTCTTCTGTTTAAGAGTGCACTTTTTACAAAGAGTGAAGTTTGGTTGTGAAGAGCATGGTGCCACCATTTTTTAACCACGAACTGAGGCATTACAACTGTTATAGTATCATTAGGACCCATAACAAACTCTTCTGATTCTATAAACTTAACTAAAGGTCCGAGTAAACTTCTATAAGGTGACCTCTTTATTGTCAATGGAATACCAACATTGTATTCTTCCCATCTCTTTTTTAGTTTGTCCGTTGATTCTTCATCTACCGATACATGGAAAATAATAATATCTTCTGTTAAAGATCTTGCATAATTAAGTGCCTTTAAAAAAGATTTATTAAGGGTATCTATTGGCACAATAATATAGTTTCTATTTGCACCATATATCATTTTTTTAGGCTTAATATCAAGAGGTAGTCTAAGTGAATCTGCTACTTTATTATAATGCTTTTTAATTCTCATCATTATAAACACCAATATAGGTATCAATAAACATACTATCCAAGCGCCATGTACAAATTTGGTAACACCTATAACTATAGCTGTAATACAGGTTATTACTGCACCAAATCCACTAATAAAAGCCTTATGCTTCCAATTTCCCTGTTTCCCTCTGACAAATCTCATAAACATTCCAAACTGAGAAAGAGTAAAAGATATGAAAACACCTACAGCATATAATGGTAGTAGATAGTGATTTTCACCTTTAAAATGTATAAGTAATATACTTGCTGCTACAGCTAAAAATAAAATACCATTTGAAAAACTTAATCTTTTTCCTCTTTTACATAGTTGTCTTGGTGCATATCCATCTTTAGATATTATAGATAATAAAAGTGGAAAATCCGCATAGGAAGTATTTGCTGCCATAATAAGTATTAGTGCTGTAGTTGCCTGAATAACGTAAAACATTATACCATTTCCAAATACCTGTAAAGCAATTTGTGATACAACTGTTCTATCAAGGCTTGGAACAGCTTGATACATTGTTGCAAGATAAGATATACCTGCAAATAATACAAATGCAATGCATCCTAGTATAAGTAATACCTTTTTGGCATTTTTCTGCGATGGTTCCTCAAAGTTAGGAATACCATCGCTTACAGCTTCTACTCCTGTTACAGCTGTACATCCACCTGCAAAGGCCTTTAAAAATACAAAGAAAGTAATTTGTCCACTAAAATCAGGTAAGACTTCTAGTGGTTTTGGAACATATCCAAATACTTTTACTCTTACAATACCAACTACTATCATAACAATCATACTTATAATAAAAAGATAGGTAGGTATTCCAAAGAGTTTTGCAGAATCCTTAAGCCCACGAAGATTACCAATGGTCATTATTACCACAATTATAAGACATATAATCAATTTATAGTGTAAAAGTTCTGGTATAGCCGAAGTAATAGCTCCTGCACCAGCAGATACACTTACTGCTACAGTCAAAACATAGTCTATACAAAGAGCTGAACCTGCAATGAGCCCTGGTGTCACTCCTATGTTATCTTTAGCAACTATATAGGAACCGCCACCCTTTGGATAACTATCTATAGTCTGTCTATAAGAAAACATAAGTATAAACAAAAGCAATACTATTAACAAGGCTACATACAGCATGTTTTTAAACGCCATAATTCCAATAGCTGGAACAAGTATCCAAAGTATTTCCTCTCCAGCATAAGCTACTGAAGAAATAGCATCACTTGAAAGTATAGGTAGACCCCAAAAAACATTAAATTTTTCAGATTTTAATTCTTCTGTTTTTAAGGATTTACCTAACAAAACATTTCTTATCTTATCAAACATTTTTTCACCTCTAGCTGAAACTATTAGTCATCTCTATACTTTAATATAAAATAACTTCTATTGATTATATCTTACAAATTACATTTATTAAAATTGTCTTTAATAACAAATTTCATCTAAATAAGCAATTAGGACAAGTTATCCCTATATACCATAATATTTCATCCACTAGCTCTTATTTTCACTGTTTTATGCTTTTTTCCACAAATTTTAATAACATCTCTTCTCTTAAATTATCTGCCTCTTGATGTTTCCCTAATCTTTCCACTAGTTTCAGTGCAAAATATAATGCAGTAGCAGGTCCTCTGCTAGTAATTATATTTTTATCTTCTACTACTATATCTTCTACATAAGTACAGTATTTTAACTCCTCTTTAAAACTTGGGTAAGAGGTCATCTTATTTCCACTGCAAATATCCGCTTCCTTTAAAACAATAGGTGCAGCACAAATTGCTGAAACTATTTTATTGTTTTTATAGAAGTCTTTTACTATATCTATAACTTTTTCATTTTCTTTAAGATTCTTTGCTCCAGGCATGCCACCAGGAAGAACTATGGCATCATATTCATCTCTATGAATTTCATCTATAACCTTGTCACATTTAACTTCAATATGGTGTGCTCCTTTAACATAAATACCACCTAAGGAACACATATCACAATTAATATTTACTCTTCTAAGTACATCAACTACAGTAAGTGCTTCTATTTCCTCAAAACCATCTGCAATAAATAATAAAACATTAATCATTCACTAACATCTCCTTTTAATCTTTAGGCACATTCAAATAAATAACTAGTCAGTATGCTAGTCTATTTTGAATCCTACTACGTCAACAGAACCCTCAGATAGCTCACTATCTAAAGAACCTATTTCCTTGTAGGCTTCAAAATATACGTCGCATCTTTGACTTACTATTTATTTTCATATGCCTTATTTCTTTTATATAGTCATCTATAGGTAAGATCATAATATTTTTACCTCTTCCTGCTCTATTTTGGAGTTTAAAGTCCTGAATAGGAATAAGTTTGCTATCTTTGTTTTTAGATTTTACAGCAACACATTTGTATTCTTCACTGCACAGAAAACCATATATAACCTGATCCTCTTCATCTAAACTTATTCCAGTAACACCAGAAGCAATTTTACCCATATAATTTAAATTTTTAGAGGAAAATCTTATCCCCATACCTCTTAGAGTTATAATTATAATATCATTATCCTTTTCTTTACTTAAAAATTCAATATTTACAAGAGTATCTTCTCCTCTAAATTTATAGGCTATAGTGCTTATATTCTCAACTTTAAACTCTCCAATTGCAGTTTTCTTTATCAGCCCATTTTTTGTAAAGAAATATACATCTATAGCCTCGTTAAAGTTTTTTACAGAAATTACATTTAATATCTTTTCAGCTTTATCATCAAATTCCTCATTAATCTTGGATATATTCATATCCTCACTATTAATATTTTCAAGTAAAAAAGCTGGTATATATAGAATTTTACCTTTATTCGTAAAAAATAAGATTGTACTTGCTGAGTCTGTATTACATTCTTTTAGGTTAGAACTACCTCTAGCCTTACTATCTATTTTAATAAGTCCTGTGTCACTTACGCTTACTTTAAAATTTCTAAAAGTATGCTGATCAGTAAATTGTATATTTGTTATATTATCTTTATTTGAAAGATTAAAAAGCTTAGTACCAAAACTATTTCTTTCTGATTCTTCAAGTATTGGCTCTTCTATAGTGAACTTAAAGTCCAGTTCAGTTTTAACCTTTAAGAATTTTTCTTCTCTATTTTTCTCCACTAATTCAGAGAATATAAGTTTCTCATTAGCCTTCATTTTTAATGCCATGATTTTAGAGTAATTTGAATTAAATTTATCTAAGGCTGTTTTCTTCATGGAACCTCTATTAGTAATAAAAATCATATCCTTTTGGGAATTAATATTCTCTATAGAAAATGCATTTATAATATGCTCTTTATCTAAATCTAATCCCCTTATAAGTGAATCCAGCCTTTCACCTTTTTCTTTCCATTTATGTTCAGGTATAGCATTCCCTTTTAGCTGATACATATTACCTTTATCGGTAAATATCATAGTTGTATGCTTTGTATTTGATTCAAAGAGAAATTTGTTATAATCTCCCTCTCTGTATTCTATATCCTCTACATTAGTATTTGATCTAGCGTAGGTTTTTTGAGCTATTCTCTTTATATAGCCTTCTTTTGATATAGTAACTACAATATCCTCTACCACAATGAGCTCTTCTAAATCAATTTTTGCTTCTTCCTCATTGTGGATTATCTCTGTTCGTCTATCATCACCATATTTTTCTCGAACTTCTTTTAATTCATTTTTTATAACCTTTAATAACTCTTTTTCATTTTCAAGTATATTCTTAAGTTTTTTAATGATCTTTTCAAGTTGTTTATATTCCTTTTCAAAGATCTTTATTTCAAGACCAGTAAGTCTGTATAGCATAAGTTCTACTATAGCTTGTGCTTGGTCTTCTGTAAATTTATATTCTCTTACTAAATTATCTATAGAATCTTTTTTAGACTTTGATGCTCTTATAGTTGCAATTATTTGATCTAGTATATCTATAGCTTTAATAAATCCCTGTACTATATGAAATCTCTTTTCTGCTATTTGTAATTCTTTTTTAGTTCTTCTCTTAATTACATCCTTTTGATGTTCAACATAATATGTAAGAATAGCTTTAAGCCCCATAGTAAGCGGCTTTCCACCAGCAAGAGCAACCATATTAAAACTTACATTGCACTGCAATTCTGTCTTTTTAAAAAGATATTTCTGTACTTTTTCAATATCTTTTATTTCCATGGTTTTCTTAAACTCTATAACTGCTCTTATTCCAGTTCTATCGGATTCATCTCTAATATCTACAATTCCCTCTAGTACCTTCTGATGTTTTTTATCTCCTGTCATTTCAGAAATGGTTTCTAAAATCTTAGCCTTATTTCTTCTATAGGGAAATTCAGTTATAACGATGCCATACCTTCCATTCTCCAGTTGTTCTATATTTGTTTTAGATCTTAATGCAACCTTTCCTTCCCCAGATTCATAAGCGGATAAGAGAGACTGCTCTCCAATTAGAATTCCTCCCGTTGGTAAATCAGGTCCCTTTATGTGCCCCATAAGATCTCTTGTAGTAACATCATTATTATCTATGTACATAAGTGTTGCATCTATAACCTCTCTTAAATTATGAGGTGGTATATTTGTAGCAAGACCAACAGCAATACCAAATGCTCCATTGACTAGAAGATTTGGATACCTAGCTGGTAATACTTCTGGTTCAAGCTCTGAGGCAGAGTAATTTTCCACCATATTTACTACATCTTTATCCATATCCTTAAGCATTTCCATAGCATTAGGGGTAAGTCTAGCTTCTGTGTAACGCATGGCAGCAGCATTATCACCATCTTGACTTCCCCAGTTTCCATGACCATCTATAAGTGGATATCTTGTAGTAAATTTTTGAGCAAGTATTACCATAGCATCATAAACAGAAGTATCTCCATGTGGATGATACTTTCCCAGTATGTCTCCTACTATTCTGGCAGATTTATAATAAGGCTTATCAGGAAATGCCTTCATCATATAAGCACCATATAAAATCCTTCTATGAACAGGTTTTAAACCATCCCTCACATCTGGAAGAGCTCTATCCCTTGCTACTTCCACTGCATAGGGTAAATAATTGTCTGGCATAGCCTCTTCTAGGGGAACATTTATTATATTATTATCTCTTGGTATATTTATTTTTTTAACCACTTAACTTGTAACCTCCATTAGAATTCTGCGTATTTATACATATAATTTTTTCTAGGTTCCACTATATCTCCCATTAAAAGCGATACCATTTTTTCTGCTTTTGAAGCATCTGCGATAGTAACTCTTTGAAGTGTTCTAGTGGTTGGATTTAATGTAGTTTCCCAAAGCTGATCAGGATTCATTTCCCCAAGCCCTTTATACCTCTGTATTAAGGCACCTCTTCCTACCTGTTTTTTTGCTTCTGCTAAATCATCGTCAGAGTAAGCATACTTTACAACTTCTCCATTTTTATTCTGCTTATACACTTTATAAAGTGGTGGCAAAGCAATGTATAGATGACCATTTGCAATAAGAGGTCTCATGTATCTATAAAGATATGTCATCCATAGAGTTCTTATATGGTATCCATCCACATCTGCATCACTCATTATTATAATTTTATTATATTTAAGATAATCTTCCTTGTAATTATCTAATACTCCCGTTCCTACGGCAGCCGTAAAAATTTTAAGTTCCTCACTAGCAAGTACATTTTCTAGCTTTTGTTTTTCTGTATTCATAATCTTACCCTTAGAAGGCATGATTGTTTGAAATCTTCTATCTCTGGCCTGCTTTGCACTTCCACCGGCAGAATCTCCCTCAACTATTATAAATTCAGTTACAGAAGAATCTCGTAGAGTACAAACTGCTACCTTCCCGGCTAGAGGAGCTGCACCTTTTCCAATTTTCTTTTTTTCTGCTTCATTTATCTTTTTTATCTTTTCTCTTCTTGCAAAAGCTTGCATTGCATTATTTATAATTGATGCTGCCAACTCCTTGTTGTCTTCAATCCACTCTACAATCTTTGTATAGGCAAGGTCATTCATCATAGTATTTGCTTCACTATTTCCGAGCTTTGTCTTAGTTTGTCCCTCAAAAATTGGATTTGACAATTTTATTTTTATTATGGCTGTCATTCCTTCTCTTAAATCGTCCCCATCAAATTCCTTATCCTTTTCCTTTATGAGGTTTAACTTTTTAGCTCCTTCTTTAAAAGCTCTTGTCATTCCCGTTTTAAAACCAGTTTCATGTGTTCCTGCTTCTGTAGTAGGAATATTATTTACATAGCTCGCTATATATTCTGTAGTTGAATCCGTAAACTGCATGCATACTTCAGCTTGCATATATATTTTACTAATTTCCCTCTCTCCTTCAAAGATAATAGGATCTTTGTGAAGAGGGGTTTTACTTTCGTTTAAATAATCTATAAAATCTAGAAGTCCCCTTTCAGAATGATATACTTTACTAATAGGTTCTTCTTTTCTATTATCTATTAATTCAAGTGTTATGCCCTTGTTTTGAAAAGCCAATTCCTGAAGTCTTTCATCTATTACCTCAAATTTGAAATCTGTAGAGGTAAATATTCTTTTATCAGGTTTAAATGTTACTGTGGTTCCCGTTTCCTTAGTATTTCCAGACATCTTAAGCTTTGTTACTGGTGTACCTGGCATATATTTATCAAGAGATTTATCAAAGGCATATTCAAATCTTTGTTTATATATATGACCATTTTGACTAACTTTAACTTCAAGCCATTCTGAAAGAGCATTGACTACTGCTGCACCAACACCATGAAGTCCACCGGAAGTCTTGTAGTTCTTATTATCAAATTTACCTCCAGTATGAAGTTCTGTATACACCATTTCTACCCCTGATTTTTTCTTGATAGGATGAATACCTGTAGGTATTCCTCTTCCATTATCAGAAATAGTTAAACTTTTATCTGAATTTAATATTATACTGGCCTTATTTCCGAAACCATTTGATATCTCATCTATAGCATTATCAAGTATTTCCCAAATACAGTGGTGAAGTCCCTTAGTTCCAGTAGAACCTATATACATACCTGGTCTTATTCTTACTGGTTCTAGTTTTTCAAGAGACGTAAGGGATAATACATCATAATCTTGTTTTTCATTATTATCTAAAGTCATAAAAATTTCCTCCATTTTAGCAGATGTTGATTATATACTAACCTTATGAATCTTAGGTACATTTAAATAAATAACTAATCAGTGTGCTAGTCTATTTTAATAATTTTATCTTCTAAGGTAAAGTATTTCTTTACTAATAGTAAAAAAACCGAATACTTTCGGTTTTCTTACTTTTTATATTAAGGCATCTTCAAATAAATAACTAGTCAGTATACTAGTATATTTGACTTGTTATTTATTTTCATATGCCTAAATTTAAATTGATTTTTTATTAGCAGAAGGTAATATTGCACAAATTAACTTTATAATATGTTTAATAGTTTTGTCATTAATACTACTTTTTAAATCTAAATTACCAATTAATTCTTTTGCAATTACCAGTGCCTTTTCTTCTTTTATATTATTATAGTCTGTTTTAAAATTTTCTTCAACAAAAATTACAGCTTCACCTATAGCTCTAAGGATCTTTTTTATATTTTCTTCTGTAGCTTCATCCCCTTGTAGTGTTAAGAGAGTATAGGTTATACCATAATAGTCTTCTTTGACTTTAGCATCCTTTTCTTTTAATAGATATACAAAATATGAAATTCCTAGAACTATAGCTACTAGTAATATATATTGCACTATTATTTCTAACAAAGGAATCACCCCTTAAACAATTACATACATCTAATACTTATATATGCAACAGTTTTAGAACATGTACCTTTAATAGAATTATAAAGTATATTGCTAGGCATCTTCAAATATTAAAAATAATGCTCTCTAACCTTTTGTTAAAGAGCATTAGGCACATTCAAATAAATAACTAGTCAGTATGCTAGTCTATTTATTCTCATATGCCTTATTTTATACTATCTTATTACTTAATTGTTACTATACCTTTTTGTCCACGTTTAACTTCTGTACCCTCATTAATTACTACAGTTTTACCTTCTGGTAAATTTGTAAATACCACTGGTGTAATTATAGATGGAACCTTTGTCCTGACTTCATCTATGTTAACTTTTAAAATTGTTTGGCCTACTTTTACCTTTGCACCTTGTTCAACAAGTGCAGTAAAGCCTTCGCCTTTAAGATTAACAGTATCCATACCAAAATGTACTAAAAGTTCTAATCCATCCTCTGCAGTTATGCCTACAGCATGTTTAGTTGGGAATAAGGTAGTTACAGTTCCATTAACCGGTGAAACTAACTCACCATTTGATGGTTCAATGGCAAAACCGTCTCCCATCATCTTCTGAGAAAATACTTCATCTGGAACTTCTGTGATACTTACTATTTTCCCATCTAGTGGTGAAACTATACTAGATGCATCACTTAAATCTACGTTTTGTTTCTTAAGTGTTTCTTCTTTTTCCATAGGAACAGGAGTTTTTCCACTAATGATATCTTTTATTTGACCTTTAAGATGATCGGATTTAGGTCCAAATATTGCCTGAATGTTATTACCGACTTCCATAACTCCTGCTGCACCTAATTTTTTAAGCTGATCCTTATTAACATTTTTACTATCTTTAACAATTACACGTAAACGAGTTATACAGGCATCTAAATTATCCAGATTTTCTTTTCCACCAAGGGCCTTTAATACTCCGTAAGCAAGTTCATCACCTGTAACAGTAACTCCACCAACTGAATCCTCTGTATCATCTTCACGGCCTGGAGTTTTAAGATTAAAGATTCTGATTGCAAGTCTAAATCCAAAATAGTAGATTGCTGCAAATACTAATCCTACAGGTATTACTAACCACCAAGCTGTTCTATTAGGTATTACTCCGAATAGTAAATAGTCAATAACACCACCAGAGAAAGTCATACCTATCTTAACCTTTAGAATTTCCATTGTCATAAAGGAGAGTCCAGCAAATACACAGTGAATACCAAATAACACTGGAGCAACAAACAAGAAAGAAAATTCAAGTGGTTCTGTTATACCAGTTAAAAATGATGTTAGTGCTGCTGAAGCCATTATACCACCAACAAGTGCTTTCTTTTCTGGTTTTGCTTCATGATAAATAGCTAATGCTGCTGCTGGCAACCCGAACATCATAAATGGGAATTTACCAGTAGTAAAAGTACCAGCTGTAAATGGAACACCATCTTTTAATTGGGCAAAGAATATTTTCTGATCCCCATTAACTAATTGTCCTGCTTTATTTACATATTCACCAAATTGATACCAAAATGGATTGTACCATATATGATGAAGTCCAAAAGGTACTAGTGCTCTTTCAATTACACCAAATAAAAATGCTGCTATAGTAGGATTTGCATCTATCATATTATGTGAAAATGCATTCAATCCTCTTCCGATTGGAGGCCAAATAAGAGTAAGTGCAAGACCTGCAACAATAGCGGCTACTGCTGTAACTATGGGAACAAATCTTTTTCCTGCAAAGAAACCTAAGTATGAAGGCAATTCTATTTTAAAGAACTTTTTATATGCCTGTGCAGCAATAATACCTATTATAATACCACCAAACACACCCATTTGCAGTGTTGGAACACCTAAAGCTGATGCATATTGAGGATGAGCGGCATCAATCATATTTGGTGTAATTCCTACTACTACTCCAATAGTTTTATTCATTATTAAGAAACCAACTATGGCTGCAAGTCCTGCAACACCATCACCATCAGCAAGTCCTACCGCAACACCCACTGCAAACAATATGGCAAGGTTATCAAAAATTATCCCTCCTGCCTGACTCATTACTATAGCAAGACTCTGAAACCAAGCTACATTTAGTATTGGCACAGCATTTAAAAACTGTTTTTCTTGAAACATAGTACCGAAGGCAAGTAACAATCCTGCTGCTGGCAAAATTGCAACTGGAAGCATTAAAGCTTTACCAATTTGTTGTAAAACACCAAAAAATTTTTTAAACATAATTTTTCCCTCCTAATTTTAATTATTACTAAAATACAAAAGGCATGAGCAAGGCAATCTAAAAACTAACATTTATTTGCAATATCACGAAATTTCAAATTTATATTTTTACATACAAATTAAAAATAATAATAGCTTTTTAAAATAAAACGCTATTGCAAATAAATATTAAATTATAAGATTTACCATTGCTCATGCCTGATCGAATCAGTAACACGCAATAATATTTAATTTAATCACAACTTAGGATTAATATATTAATCCATAACTTGATTACGTTTTCATAATATCATATTGTTAAATAAATTGCAATATATTTTAAAATTTTTATTAACATAAAAATCTTGGAAAAACCATTTAAACTAATATAACACTATCAAATTTAAACCTATGTAAATTTAGTATAGTGTTATATTATAATTATAAATACCTATTTATAAATTTCATATGTAAATTACCTTTTAGGACTTACTCTTAAGGCATATTCAAATAAATAACTAGTCAGTATGCTAGTCTATTTTCATATGCCTAAAATTAATTTTCTTACATCTATTTACACATGGATAGGAAGTATCTATGAAAATCCAGATTATCTGTTAACTCAGGGTGAAAGGATGTTACAAGCATATTATTTTCTCTTGCTGCTACCACATTTCCATTCAAGTTAAATACACACTCTACATCTTCACCTAGTTTTGTAATAAATGGTGCTCTGATAAAAACTAAAGGTATTTTATCTTTTGAAACCTTCTCTACTAATACTTCAGTTTCAAAACTATCCTTTTGCCTTCCATAGGCATTTCTTCTTACGCTTATATCCATCACTTGAAGATATTTATCATTCCAATTCTCTATATTTTTTGCTAAAAGTATCATACCCGCGCAAGTACCCCAAACAGGTAACCCATTAAGTATTTTTTCTCTTAAAGGATCTAGTATTTTAGTATCCTTTAGAAGTTTACCAATAGTTGTACTCTCTCCTCCTGGAAGTATTATGCCGGCTAGTCCATTTAAATCTTCTTCTTTTTTTACTTCTACAGCTTCATGCTTAAGAGCCTGTATATGTGTTACATGCTCTTCAACTCCGCCCTGAAGTGATAATATGCCAATTTTCATATTACCAGCCTCTTTCTGCATATCTATCTTTAATTTCATTTAATTCAAGACCATGCATGGCTTCTCCAAGTCCCTCTGATATTTCTGAAAGTACTTTAGGATCATTATAGTAGGTAGTTGCTAAAACAATAGCTTTTGCCATCTCTTCTGGATTTTCAGACTTAAATATTCCAGAACCAACAAACACTCCTTCTGCTCCTAATTGCATCATAAGTGCCGCATCCGCTGGTGTAGCAATTCCACCTGCTGCAAAATTAACTACTGGAAGTTTTCCATTTTCCCATACGTATTCTATAAGATCATAAGGTGCTGCAAAATCCTTTGCAATAGACATAAGTTCTTCCTTTGGTGCATTCTTTACTTTTCTAATATCGTCCACCATAGTTCTCATGTGTGTTACAGCCTCGACTACATTACCTGTTCCTGCTTCACCCTTTGTTCTTATCATAGCAGCACCTTCGCCAATTCTTCTTAAAGCTTCTCCTAAATTTCTGGCACCGCAAACATATGGAACATTGAAATCCCATTTATTAATATGATAAGCTTCATCAGCTGGAGTAAGTACTTCACTTTCATCAATGAAATCTATTGATAATTGCTGTAATATCTGAGCTTCCACAAAATGTCCTATTCTAACCTTTGCCATTACTGGTATGGATACTGCTTCCTGTATTCCCTTTATCATCTTTGGATCGGACATTCTAGCTACTCCACCTTCTTTTCTTATATCAGAAGGTACTCTCTCTAAAGCCATAACAGCACATGCACCTGCTTTTTCTGCTATTACTGCCTGCTCTGGATTCACAACATCCATTATTACTCCACCCTTTAGCATTTGAGCTAAATTTTTATTTATTTCATATTTACCCATATTAAAATCCCCCTAATTAGATACAAAGATACCGTCTAGAGATTTAGGCCCAAATCTATATAATAAAATCTTTGTTTTTTATTATTAATTACAATAACCATTATAAGTGCAATTAATATATTTACAAAATGTATGGGTACATTTAAGGCATATTTAAATAAATAGTAAGTCAAAGATGCGACGAATATTTTGAATTGAGCAAGGAAGTAGGTTCCAAGGATAGTGGGCTATCTGAGGGTTCTGCTGACGCAGTAGGATTCAAAATAGGCTAGCATACTGACTAGTTATTTATTTGAATATGCCTTATATGATTTTCTAAAATATTATAATAAAAAATAACACCTCTATATTAGATTTTTTACATCTATATAGAAGTGTTATTTAATAGTCTCTATCCCTCAAATTCTTCTGGGAACTCAGCATTTGAATACACATCTTGAACGTCATCGTCATCTTCAAGTTTATCTATAATATCTTGAACCTTTTCAGCATCTTCCATGTTTAATTCTGTTAATGTGTCTGGAATCATAGTAAGTTCAGCAGACATAAACTCATAACCTGATTCTTCAAGTGCCTCTCTCACAGAAGAAAAATCTTCCATAGCTGTTGTTATTTCAAAAATTTCTTCTTCAGCATTAAAGTCCTCTGCTCCAGCATCTAATGCTGCCATCATAACTTCATCTTCATCTAATCCATCTTTTTTCTCAATAATGATTTGTCCTTTTCTTTGGAACATAAATGATACACATCCATTTGCTCCTAAGTTTCCACCATTTCTATCAAAAATATATCTTATATTACTTGCACTTCTGTTCTTATTATCTGTTAAAACATCTACTATAATTGCAACTCCAGCTGGTCCATAGCCTTCATAAACTATTTCTTCATAGTTTACTCCTTCTAATTCCCCAGCTCCTTTTTTGATTGCTCTTGTTATTGTATCTTGAGGCATATTATTGGCCTTTGCTTTAGCTACAACATCTCTTAATTTTGCATTAGTATCTGGGTTAGAACCATCTTTAGCTGCAACAGCTATTTCTTTCCCTATCTTTGTAAATATCTTACCTCTTTGAGCATCTGCTTTACCTTTTTTAGCTTGAATATTATGCCACTTTGAATGTCCTGACATAAAAACCCTCCTAACATAACACTATATATGTATTTATACAAATCATTATAATATTTAATCAAATCTTTAATATTATAACACAAAAAATATTTTATGTTAAATTAAAAATACCTTTTTATTCTAAAAATAATCTACTTTTTATTTTAAAATAATAGGTCTCTTCACCTTCTGAAAACTCACAGCTTCCTGAAGTAGCCTCTGTAAAAGTATTTTTGGCATTGTCTATAACTTCATTTTCAAAATATATAGTTAATTTTACTCTGTCCGTATACTCAGTATTTTCTAAATACCACATTTTCTTTTCACACAAATACTGAATTTTTCCTAAAAAATCATAATTTACAGTGATAAAAAGAGGCTTGCCCTTAACTCTCAATACAATTTTCCCCTCTTTAATGGCAGAAGATGCTCCTTTTGAATATGCTCTTGCAAGTCCTCCTGTTCCAAGGAGTATTCCTCCAAAATATCTTGTAACTACAATTGCTACATCTGTTACTTCACTTTTCTTTATTACCTCAAGCATAGGAATTCCCGCTGTTCCCTGTGGTTCTCCATCATCACTGTACCTTTGTATATTCATTTTTTCTCCAATTACATAGGCGTATACATTATGTCTAGCATCTTTATATTTAGTTTTTATTTCCTGTACAAAGTCTTTTGCCTCTTCTTCATTATAAACTCTTTTAATATTACTTATAAAAGTTGACTTTTTTTCTTCAAACTGACAACTGGACTCATCTTTTATTGTATAATAACTCATTTAAAACATCTCCTAAAAGTCAATTCTGCCCTACAATATTAAAATATTCATCACACAATCTTTTTAAATAGTCTTTATCTGTAGATTGTTTTATATATTTTATCTTACTTACAGCAATTTTGCTATTCATTTTTATAAATGCTCTTATGGCATAAGAAATTACTTGTGGATTGATATCTTCTAGAGCTCTTAAAAGTGCACTTTCAAAAGTAGAATCGTTTATTTTTCCCATAGCTGAAATAGCCATTCTCCTAACATTTACATATTTATGTACAGATGCCTTTATGAGAATATCTTTACCCTGATTGTCTTTTAATTCTCCCAAAATCCAAATAGCGGTTTCTTTATCTTTTCCCTGCATTTCAACATATTTTTCTCTTATATAGGTAAGTAGTGAATCTTTATTTTCCTTATCTATATTAGAAATCAAGGATATTTTATCATATTTACCAGCTCTTGCAATACTAGATAAAAGTTCTTTTGGATTTCTACTCTTTGCTAAAAATCTATATTTTATTTTTCCATCAATAATATGTTTTTGTACTGTCTCCCTATCAATATTTCTTATCTTACTTATAACATCCATAGACTTACCTTCTAAAAATAAAAAATATGATATTTGCTCACTTGTGTAGTTATCAATATTTTCCCACTTAAAATTTATCAATCCGCTATACATTTCATCACTCTCTATTAGTTAATATAAGGCATCTTCAAATAAATAACTAGTCAGTATACTAGTCTATTTTCATATGTCTTATCATTTATATTCATATTTTCTAAGTATCTTATCTATAATCTCTATACCTTTTTTCATTTCATTTTCATCAGTCTGTGAATATCCTAATCTAAAAAATTTTAGTCCATCATCTTTATTTCTATAAAATAGTACTCCTGGGGAGATAAGCACCTTATTTCTTTTGCATTCATAAAATAACTTATCTGAATTTATAGAAATATTTGAATTAATCTTTAAGTAAAAATTAAAACCTCCCCCTGGGCTTTCAAAACTTACCTTGTCCTTTAAAATATCATAAATACAACTTTCCATATAAACATATCTTTTTATATATATCTCTCTTAATTTGTTTATGTATTCTTTCCAATATCCTTTTATTATATATAAATCTAGAGCTCTTTGCATAAGACTCGATGTAGATATGTCAGTGTTTACTTTTGAGCTTTCTATTTGTTCTCTAATCTCCCTTGGAGATATGAGATATCCTAGTCTTATACCTGGTAAAAATATTTTTGAAAAACTTTTTATATATATTACTCTATCATTTTTGTCTAAGCTTCTAAAACTTTCATACTTTATGTTTGTGTTATAAATAAGTTCAGAAAGATAATCATCTTCTACTATGTAAAAATCGTACTTTTTCGCTAGTTTAAGTATTTCCTTTTTCTTTTCTCTGCTATAAGTCATTCCAGTAGGATTTTGAAAATAACTCATAGTATAGAAACATTTAATCCTATTCTTTTTTAATACCTGTTTAAACTTTCCTAAGTTTATTCCATCATTTTCCATGTCTATTTCAAATATATTTGCTCCTCTCCATTTAAAAACGAAGAGTGCACCATTATAGGTTGGTTTCTCTACTATTACATTATCATTGACATTAATTATTGACTTAGATATAATATCTATTCCCTGTTGTGCTCCTGATACTATAAGCACATCTTCAATTTCCAAATTGCTATTCCAAAAGTACTTACTTATACTTTTTCTAAGTCCTTCAAAGCCTAAGGTTTCTTGATAAATCAGTGCATCAACACCGTCTCTGTCTATAACCTCATTAATAACTTCTTTAAAGTTACTTATTGGGAAAAAAACATTACAAGAGGTTTCCCCTGCAAAATCTATATATCCATTTGAAGTTTCTCCTCTTATCTTTTTAAAAGTATCATTGTAGTCTTTTTTTAATCTCCTATTATCTTCTTTCTTCTTAGCATAAGTACCACTTCCCATTTTTTGAAGAGCATATCCTTCATCTTGAAGCTTTTTATAGGTATTTATTATAGTATCATTATTAACGGATAAAAAGGAAGCCAATTTTCTTATTGATGGTAATTTTTCTCCATCTTTTATTACTCCTTTATCTATTAACTTTTTTATATGTCTTGCAATCTGCATATATTTGGTTATTTCTTCGTTGAATACAGTTCTATATATTTCCAATATCAAATCACTCCAAAATTATATGTAATATACATTTTCATTTACAAGAGTCTTTCCATTTTCAGTTTTAAAGTTCCTATTATCTCTCTTTATTGTGTTTAGTTCATATAATTTATTTAATATATCTTCAAAATTTATATTATAATTTCTGAATAATTTATCTTTTCTCATATCCTCAGCGCTAAAAAAGCAATCCTTATTTCTCATATACTTTAATAGTAGAGAAGTAATATTCCTTATATTCTTATTTAATTCTTCTTCAATATAATCAACTATATTTTTTATCGATTCTTCCACATTATCCTTATTAAAAAAGAGCATATCTACATACTCTTTAAAATCATCATTCATGTTTAGTGCCATGTCCATAGCACTATTGCTTATCATATAGCCTGAATAGTTAACATAAAGTTTAGCAAATTCTTCAGCACATCTTATGGCAATACTATAACATATGTATATGGAATTATTACTTATGTGCTTTCTACAAATGCCTAAGGATTTTATAAGATTGCCACTATAAACAAGATCCCATATTCCTCTTTCCATATCAGGATAGTATCTACCATTATCATATTTACTTGTTATATCTAAATCCCTTGAAAAGACCAACCTAGATACTGATAAAACTCTATGCAAAAAATCACCTTTAGTATTTTCTCTATATATAAACTTCTCTCTATTTAGCAATTTAATATGTACTGAAATATGATCTTCTTCTACGTATATATTAGCCATATCATCTAACTTATCTTTTACTATAACAAGTAAATCTATATCAGATTCTTCCCATAAATCTCCTGAAACCATACTTCCAAATACCATAACAGCTAAAATATTTTCATTTTCTTTAAATTTCTCAACTATATCATTAAATACTTTTTGATATTGTATAATAGTCTTTATCATCTTTTCACCTTCTTTAAATGTTAGGCACATTCAAATAAATAACTAGTCAGTATGCTAGCCTATTTTCAATCCTACTGCGTCAACAGAACCCTCAGATAGCTCACTATCCTCAGAACCTGTTTCCTTGTAGACTTCAAAATATACGTCGCATCTTTGACTTACTATTTATTTTCATATGCCTTATTCATATTTAAATAAATGTCCAGTTAATATACTAGGTTATTATTTTTCATTTCTTTTCATATAACTAATAACTAAATTTCATATTTTACATATTTGTTATAAGTCTTATCATCTACTTCTGCAATTATCTTTGTTCCATTTTCTAAGAATTCTTCATTTTCAACCCTTGCATGTCTATGCAAATAAGCTACATCACTTTGTTCCACATAGGGTATAAGATATTCTACTTTTTTCAAGCTATTAGGTAATTCTTTACATATTTCTTGTAATAAAAGTTCTAAATTCATACCCTCTTTTGCTGATATCTCAACAATCTTATAGGTATTATACCTTTCCTTTATAAAATTAATCTTGCCTTCTTCTGCTTTATCTATTTTATTTAATATTAGCATAATAGGCTTGTCACTAGCATTTAGCTCCTGTAATACATTTTCAACTGCTTCAATTTGTTCAATAACATTTTCATTAGAAACATCTACTACATGTAAAAGTAAATCAGAATAAATCACTTCTTCTAAAGTTGATTTGAATGCCTCCACAAGGTCATGTGGAAGTTTTCTTACAAACCCTACTGTATCAGTAAGAGTTGCAATTCTACTATCCGGTAGTATTATAGCTCTCGTAGTTACATCCAAAGTTGCAAATAGCATATCTGCTTCAAATACACTTTCCTTTTTCACTGAATCCCTAGGCGCTGCCATAGTACAAAGCTTATTTCTCAAAGTTGATTTTCCTGCATTAGTATATCCTACAAGAGAAATTTTAGGTATATTTTCATTAGTTCTCTTTTCTCTTTGTACTTCTCTGTTCTTTCTTACCTTTTCAAGTTCTTTTGTAAGATCATAAACTCTTTCCCTTATATGTCTTTTATCAATTTCTAATTTCTTCTCCCCTGGTCCTTTAGTACCTATACCTCCGCCAGTTCTTGAAAGAACACTACCAAGTCCCATAAGTCTAGTAACTCTGTATTTTAATTGAGCAAGTTCAACTTGAATCTTAGCTTCCTTGCTCCTTGCTCTTTTAGCAAATATATCTAATATTAAAGTAGTTCTATCAATTACTTTTACCCCTAAAGCTTCTTCTAAATTTCTAACCTGAGAACCTGCAAGTTCATCATCAAAAATAATCAAGTTTGCAGACAATTCTTGCTTTATAAGGCCAATCTCCTCTACTTTTCC
This sequence comes from Clostridium arbusti SL206, assembly GCF_000246895.1. Taxonomy (GTDB): domain Bacteria; phylum Bacillota; class Clostridia; order Clostridiales; family Clostridiaceae; genus Clostridium_I; species Clostridium_I arbusti. Next base: position 38,088 of record NZ_BAEV01000018.1, read on the forward strand.
ACTTCCTATATACAAAGCTGTATCAATTTTATCCTTTTTTTGCAGCACAGAATATAGACATTGTACATCACAAGCTCTAGCCAGTTCAGATAATTCTTCAAGACTTTCTTCATTCTCTATACCCACAAGAATTGCTCTTTCACTATTATCTTCTATAATGTTTTCACTTTTTATTGTGTCTTGTATGTATTTTAGTTTGTCTGTAAGATCAAAATCCATAGCATAATTTAGGCTCATCGGTCCAACTATTTCTGGTTTAAGTACATCATTGTATACAGTGCAAAATCCTAGTGTAATATCTGTAATATCGCCATCTCTTACTCCTATAGCTGCCATACAATCCAACTTTAATTTTATAAGAGCTGATATGTCTATCATTGATAATCTAGAATTGCCGCTTGGATGAGTATGAACTACTCTCACTCCCGCAAGCTTTCTCTCCTTTATATCAATTAAAGGTAATTCAACGGTGGAACTATCACCTACTACTACACTAATAACTTTTCCTCGTCTATCAATAGCTACACTTATTTCTCTATTTATAATTCCTGTAACATAGCTCATTATTTCAGCTATTTCTTCTGTTATAATATTATATTTAGGAATCTTAATTTCATATATTTCTTCTAGTCTTTGCAATAAAGAGTTCTTTACTCCTTGAACGTTGCCTAAAATCATATTTACCACCCTCATTTTCTACTTAGTCATAGTAAAGAAAAACTAGTCAGTATGCTACCTATTTTCATTTATTATTTCATTTATTATTTCTTTTCATCTTCCTTATATTATCTGCTATTACTTGACAATTTATTTATAATTTTATACTATAAGACCTTTATTGTAAATACAATAAGTTTTTCATACCTAAGGCACATTCAAATAAATAACTAGTCAGTATGCTAGTCTATTTTGAATCATACTACGTTAACAGAACCCTCTGATAGCACCACTATCATCAGAACCTGTTTCCTTGTATAATTCAAAATATACGTCGCATCTTTGACTTATTATTTATTTTCACATGCCTAAATAACATATATGCCACATTATTTTTGGGCAGGCAAATCAAATCCAGCTCTTTGTAAATCAAATTGCAGTGCAGTACTAGGTACCTTTCCCACAATAATAGTTTCAGCCAATGGTATTTGGCTTTTTACTTCTAATTTACTAATATTGGTTGGAAAAACCACTCTAACATTTGTCTTTACATTTATGTATATACTGTGTTTAGTTTGATTTATGCCCTCGCTTTGAAACTTAGATGAATATTCCGTATCAATGCTCCCAATTGGCTGAGCTCTTACTGTTACCTTAGGCCCTATATTAGATATTATATTATTTTTTAAAATATATCCAATAGGTATCTTTATATCCATACTCCCTGAACTTTTCAGATCTTCTTGGGCTTTTATAGCAACTTCGCAAGCAATTTGATTCATCTTTAATGTGTCCGCTCTAAGCATTATAATGTTTCCTTCAGAATCTTTTTGTACTTTTATAACCTGATCGTAGTTAAATTTATCACTATATTCCTCTAATATAGCTTTATTTAGTATCTCTATGGTTCTTTTCTTTATTTCTTCATCTGCTATACTTACAACAGTTGGACTTATCACACTATTTAATTTATATAGAAAAATATTGAATAAAACCAATACACCTATTAACACCATTAATATCTTTATCTTTGTTTTAGTATGTATTTTAACCACCCCTTAATCTTGTCCTTAGGCATATTCAAATAAATAACTAGTCAGTATGCTAGTCTATTTTGAATCCTACTACGTCAACAGAACCTTCTGATAGCACCACTATCATCAGAACCTATTTCCTTGTATAATTCAAAATAGACCTCGCATCTTTGACTTGTTATTTATTTTCACATGCCTTATATAAATATGTATGAAATTCTAGTGGAATAATTACATTTTTTGGTATATAATGATAAATAAAAAATATATATTTGTAAGATGAAATAAATAAATGTTTAAATCATAATAATTTATTTATTAATAAACTATTAAATATGATAAAACAATCAAAACTATAGCCACTGAGATTTTAATAATACTCAATATTATGCTATAATGTTAAAGCATTAGCTATGGTTTAAGGAGGATAATTTATGGCAAATAGTACAGGTAGTAGTGGTAATAAATCTACTACTAACAATAAAAAAAATTTAAAACAAAAAAAGAAAAAAAATCCGGTTGTAAAAGCATTTAAAATATTTTTTATAACTTTACTTTGTATAATAGTTATAGGCTCCGTTGCAGGTCTAGGTGTAGGTCTAGCTATGATAAAAACTGCTCCATCTTTAGACGTAAACGGCACAATATTAAATTTAGATCAGCCCTCTGTACTATATGATGACAAAAATGAAATTATGGATACAGTCATAACCACACAAAAAAGGACTGTAGTACATATGGATTCTATACCACAAAACTTGTCGCATGCTTTTATAAGTATAGAAGATGAAAGATTCTATCAACATAATGGAATCGATATAAAAAGAATTGCTGGTGCTATGCTTATTAATATAAAAAATAAAGTTCTAAAGGAAAACGGTGGTATTCAAGGAGCTTCTACCATAACTCAAGAGCTTATAAAACAGAGAATGTTTTTAACTGACTCGCTTCAAAATAGAATATCATGGAAAAGAAAGGTTCAAGAGGCTTATCTTGCCACTGAGCTTGAAAAGAATCTGACTAAAGATCAAATATTAGAAGCATATATGAACACAATATATCTGGGTGGTCAGGCAAATGGAGTTCAGGCAGCTTCAAAACAATACTTTAATAAAGATGTTAAGGATTTAAATCTTATTGAATGTGCCTTTATAGCAGGACTTCCACAAAGTCCATCAGCCTATTATCCGTTTTCATCCTATGCACAAAAGAATCCGTCTATTTATCTAAATAGGACAAAAACAGTACTGCAGAAAATGCATGATAATAATTATATAAGTGATGCTGATTATTCCAATGCCCTTACGGATTTAGATAATAATAAATTAGCTTTTAATCAGGGTTCAAACAGTAGCACTTATACTTATCAATGGTTTTCTTCTGCAGCAATGGAGCAGGTTAAAACTGATTTAAAAGCTCAATATAATTACACTGATGAGCAAGTTAATAATTTACTTAGTGATGGTGGCCTAAAAATATATACTACTATGGATAGGAATCTTGAAGATGCAACTAAAAAAGTTTTAGATAATGATTCATCCTATGGTTTTATATCTACAAAAGATAGGAGAGGTCTAGTAGAACCTCAAGCAGCAGCTAGCATAGTAGATTATCGTACTGGTGAAGTTAAAGCACTAATAGGCGGAAGAGGCACCCAGCCACCAGGCTCTTATAATAGAGCTTATGGTGCAAGTTTCCATCAAGCTGTTGGTTCTAGTATTAAACCACTTACAGTATATGCTCCTGCTATAGAAAACAAAGTTGTAACTGCTGGAACTGTTGTGGATGATAGTCCTCTATCTTCAAGTATATCAAGTAAATACAGTGGTTATCAGCCTCACAATGACGATAATTCATATGGCGGTCCTACAACTATAAGCGATGCTATTACACGTTCTGTTAATGTAGTTGCAGTAAAGGTAGAAAATGAATTAGGAGTAACTACCGGTGCCGCTTATGGTGAGAAATTTGGTTTAACATTAAATTCTGAGGATAAGAGACCCACAGCCATGGCGGCTATAGCCCTTGGCCAATTAAATTATGGTAGTAATTCTACTACTATGGCCTCTGCCTATGGTACCTTTGGTAACAGTGGACTTTATATTCCTCCTAGATTATATACAAAAGTGGTAGATAAAAATGGAAATAATATATTAGAAACTTCGGCTTCACCTAAAAAGATAATTTCACCACAAACTGCTTATATAATGTACGATTTACTAAAGGGACCTGTAGTAGGGCAAGGTGGAACAGCCCATGCTGCTAATTATGGAGATATGCCTGTAGCTGGTAAAACTGGTACTAGTACTAATAATAGAAATGTTTGGTTCTGTGGACTTACTCCTTATTACTCTGGTGCCGTTTGGATTGGAAATGATGATCAATCAGAATCTCCTGCACGTAGTTATACTTCTGCAAAGGTATGGGGACTAATTATGCAGGAAGCTACAAAAAACCTTCCTGTAAAAGATTTACAAAGGCCTGAGGGTATAACGGATTTAAATAATCAATTATTTTTAGATGGTACTGAGCCAACTATTGACTCTACTAATACAACTGAAAAAAATTCTCAGGATACATCAAAAGATGTAAATACTCCTGTGCCAGAGAATAAACAAAATCAAAATACTACTAATACTACTAACAGCACAAACACTACTGATCAATCAAAAGATAATAATACTAATAGCAATGGAGCAAATAATAACACTGAAACTATACCGGTTCAAAAACCTAATGGTTCTAATACTAAAGAGACTACTCCTACTTCTGGCAGCAATACTACCGGAAATGCTACTACTCCATCAAAAACTGATCAAGGTAAACAGAATACAAGTGACGATAAAACAAATAATTCAAATAATACTGATAATAAATCTAATAATACCAATACTAGTAGTAATTCAGGTAATGCTAGTAATAACAAAACAAATAGCAATGCAAAATAAAAGAACTAGAGCTTAGAATTCTAAGCTCTAGTTCTTTTATATTCTGATATTATCTTCTCTAATGCCTTTGTAATTATTGGCGATCCAGATTCTATACTATCCAAATCGTCCATTTTCCCTGGATCCCCTATTCCCACTGTAAATAGTTTAGAATAATCATCTATTGAATTAACGGTATCCCCTTTTAAAATTTTATTGTCTAATTTATTTCCATGTTTATCTACAGCAGAGCTAACTACATTTCCAAATTTGTCTATCGATAAATCTACTTTTGTTCCTCTTCCTCCAAAAGTATTAGATGCCACAGCAATTATACCCATCACTTCAACTTCCTTGCTATTAATAATATACTCCATAGCCCTTTCGCCTTTTCCCTTACCAGTGTTACCTCTATCATCTACCATTACAATTACAGGATCATACTTTGCTATATTTATTAATTGTATTATATCACTACCGCTTAAACTTGTAGGATTACCTGCTGACATGGAAATACATCTTCCATGAATGTTATCAGCAGCTGTTTCAACTGCCTTTCTTGCTATTCTATCACCATCTGTAACTATAATCACTCTCTTTCTTAAATTGTTCATTGTTTAGTTTTAGGGTTAAAGATCAATGCCATTACATATCCAAATACTATTGATGCAGCCACACCACCAGCAGATCCCCTTATTCCTCCAATAAACGCTCCTATAAGTCCCTTTGAATCCACTTCTTTCATAGTAGCCTTAGCAAGAACATATCCAAAGCCAGGCAAAGGAACCCTAGCACCCTCTCCTCCAATATCAACAATTACATCATAAATATTTAGAGCTCCAAGAATTACGCCTATAGTAACAAAGCTTACAAGTATTCTAGCTGGAGTAAGGGAGGTTTTATCCATAAGTATCTGACCTATTACGCACATTATTCCTCCAATAATAAACGCCCACAAATAATCCATAATCATAAATATCACACTCCAAATTCTATTGATACAGCATGAGCTATTCCCGGAATAGTTTCACCCTGTAAGCTTGAGGTAGTACTCATAAGTGCTCCGGTAGATAATATTAGTACCCTCTTTAGTTTTCCGCTTAACATATTCTTATATATGTACCCACAATCTACCACAGCAGAACAACCACAACCGCTTCCTCCAGCATTAGCAGCTTCATCTCCTCCATAGATTTTATCTCCGCAATCCATATATATATCCTTTATATCATATCCATAAACTTTAAGTAATTTTTCTGTTATTACTTTTCCATATTTACCCAAATCACCTGTGGCTATTAAATCATAGTCCTTTGGAGTTGTTCCAGTATCCTTAAAATGCTGCTTAATTGTATCTATAGCTGCTGGAGCCATAGCTGCTCCCATATTATTTGCATCTGTAATGCCATAATCCTTAACCTTACCTGTAGTAATATATCTTATATATGGAAAATTTCCTTCTTTACTAAGCAGCATTGCACCGGCTCCAGTTACAGTCCAATGTGCCGTAGGGTGTCTTTGACTTCCATATTCAAGAGGGTATCTAAATTGCCTCTCAGCTGCTGAAAAATGCGAAGACGTAGCAGCTATTGCATTATTAGCATAGCCTCCATCCATAAAAATAGCAGCAATGCTTAAAGACTCCGTCATTGTAGAACATGCTCCATACAATCCTATGAAAGGTATGTCTAAATCTCTTGCCGCAAAATTTGAAGAACTAATCTGATTTAATAAATCTCCTGCAAATAAATAATTTATATCCTGCTCTGTAAGACCTGCTTTTTTTATGCATTCTGTAATAGCACTATGCAGCATACTGCTTTCTGCTTTTTCATAACTTTTTTGGCCGTTTAAATCATCTTTTAATATTAAATCAAAATAATCTCTTAAAGGTCCTGCTCCTTCCTTTGGACCGACTACAGAATAGGTGGAAATTATTCTAGGTTTACTTTCAATTTTTATTGTCTGTTTTCCTATTCTTTTTCCCAAACCAATCACCTACTTTATAAAATAATATATTATACCAACTATTACCGAAGAAGTTATTCCATATACTAAAACTGGCCCTGCTATAGTAAACATCTTTGCACCTACTCCAAGAATATACCCTTCCTTTTTAAACTCAATAGCTGGAGAAACTATAGAGTTTGCGAATCCAGTAATGGGTACTACTGTTCCCGCTCCAGCAAAACTTGCCAATTTATCATAAATTCCAATTCCAGTTAACAGGGATCCTATAAATATCATGATAATAGTTACCCATATAAGAGTATCATCTGTTGGTATACCCATACTGATAAGAAAATTGTAAAAAAATTGACCTATATCACAAATAACTCCTCCTACAAGGAAAGCGCAAATACAATTTTTATATATCTTTGACTTAGGTGAACTTTCTTTCGTCACTCTATGAAATTTTTCTTTTATTTTATCCTCCTGTTTTGCCATGCCTTTTGCTCCCTTCATAAACCATCTTCAAAAATATTATTTGCATTTAATATATTTTTAAACATATAAATAAAAAAGATAGCATGATTTCTCATACTATCCACTAAGTTTTTCTTTCATTACTTTCAATACTTTCTTCTCTATTCGTGATACTTGTACCTGACTTATGCCAAGCATTTTAGCAACTTGTACTTGAGTTTTATCTTTAAAATACCTTAGCATGATAACCTGCCTTGATTTTTTATCTAGATTACTTAAAGCATCCTTTAAGGCTATTCTATCTACCACTTTAATATCTTCTTCAGCATTTTGACTAATCTTATCTATAAGCATAACAGGTGAACCATCATCTTGATGAATTACATCGTATAGATACTGTAGATTATTTGCAGACTCTGTAGCAAATAATATTTCTTCTACATTCATACCGGAAAATTTAGAAAGTTCTTCAATAGTAGGGTCTCTACTCAATTTTTTAGTAAGTGTTTCTTTATCGTAGTGAATTTTCCTAGCTGCATTCTTTATACTTCTACTAACCTTAATTATGCCATCATCTCTTAGAAATCGTTTAATTTCTCCCATTATCATAGGTACTGCATAAGTAGAAAACTTAACATTAAATTTTGAATCAAAATTATTGACTGCCTTAACGAGTCCTAGAGAACCTATTTGAAAGATATCATCGTATTCATACCCTCTGTTCAAAAACTTTTTACTGATAGCTGATACTAAGGGTAGATTGTTTTCTATAAGCTTATTTAATGCATTTTTATCTCCCTTTTGAGCCTCAGCAATAAGTTTTACATTTTCATTGTAATCATAACCTTCTTTTTTCATCTCATCTCTCACCATATCCCTTAAGCTAAAATCTGCTCTTTCCCTCCTCTCATTATAAAAAATTAAAATTTATCTATTCCACAGAATTGAATTTCTTTTTCATACGTATTCTAGTACCACTTTCATTAGATTCTACTTCAACATCGTCCATAAAAGTTTCCATTACAGTGAATCCCATACCAGACCTTTCAAGATCCGGCCTTGATGTATAAAGCGGTTCCCTAGCTTGTTCTATATTTTTAATGCCACAACCATGGTCAATAATTATTATAGTAATTTCATTTTTGTTTAACTCTGCTTTAATCTCAACTATTCCATCTCTACTATCCTCATATCCGTGTATTATTGCATTTGTAACAGCTTCAGAAACAGCCGTTTTCACATCTGTGATTTCCTCGATAGTAGGATCCAGCTGGGATGCAAATGCTGCTACTGCAACCCTTGCAAAGCTTTCATTTTGAGATTTACTCAAAAATTCTACTTTCATCATATTATCGCACATTAAAATCCCCCCGTATAAAATAATTACATTTTATATTTATATATTATTTCTATGTTAAAATACTTTAACTTCTAAATAACTTCAACTGCTTCTTGTACACTTTCGTACAATTTTATAATCTTAAACATTCCAGAAAGTTCAAATACTCTCCTTACGGATTCCTGAACACTTGCAATGCATATTTCTCCTTTTTTCATAGAAAGCTTTTTATATCTTCCTATAACTACGCCAATACCAGAGCTGTCCATAAAATTTACATTTGTAAAGTCTAATATAACCTTACTAGATCCATTTCTTGCAATTCTATCGTCAATTTTATTTCTTACTTCTTCTGCACTGTGATGATCAAGTTCTCCTGTTAACTTAACAATTAACTTGTCTTCATTTTTATAAAACTCTAGATACATTAAATCTCCCCCCACATCTTTATGCTAATTAGCTTTTAGTAAATATTAACCTATAAACTAATTCTATACTTTTCTTTATTTTCCTTCTTTTGTCATAAAATATTTTTATCATCTTTAATTCTTACCAATTTTTTTTATTTTATACAATATAGTAAATTATTTTTTTATTATATATGTTACAATGAATTACATTCATTATAAAATCTATAATTTGTTTAGAATTTATCCATTATCTATTATGGATTGAATATATAATTTTAACTTATATATTTTTCATGAAAATTTAATTATTGGCAATACTTATTAATATATTGATAATTAAGTAT
>NZ_BAEV01000017.1 GCF_000246895.1 Clostridium arbusti SL206
AGATTGCCAGCAGGCTTAAGATGCCTACGCCCCAAAAGATAGACTTCCAACCATACGCCGTAGCGACAATACGGCCAATAGGAACACCAAAGACGAGTGAGGCGCTATAGCCCATTGTGATGTTGGACATTGCTCCGACCTCACGTCCGGCAGGAGCCAACTTAGCAGCTATGCCATAGGCGGTGACGACGAATAAGCCCGTTGCGACTCCGAGTACGACGCGAGAGACCATCAAGAAGCCAAAGCCTGGAAGGGCGAGTGTCGAAACAATGCCGAGTAATAGGATGGCGAGAGACAATAGCAGTTGCTTGCGCTTTTTCATCCTCGCTATGGCTACTATCACAATAGGAGTGCCGATGGCATTGGCAAGCGAAAATACGGTGATAAGCTGTCCCGCCATCGCTATAGACACACCGACGGAAACAGCGACTTTATCCAGAGTGCCCTCGATGACTAATTGTGTCGTGCCAATCAAGAAGCTGACAAGGGCCAGCATGTAAATTTTCCAAGTATTATTCGCTGTGTTGTTCATTCTTTTCTACGTTCTCCTTTATTTATAATGTAATGAACTTTCATTCTGTTTTTAACGAGCCAGACCGCACAGCCTCTCGATAGCTGCAGGGTCGTGATGGGAGAAGAAGCAGCTCTTGCCGGTATCCAGAGAAGCGATGGACTGCATATCCTCATCGGTTAAAGTAAAGTCAAACACATCAAAGTTCTGCTCCATACGTTCTTTACGCACAGACTTAGGGATGCACACTACACCTCGCTGAATAAGCCAACACAGCACAACCTGTGCAATAGATTTGCCGTATTTCTCTCCTATAGTTTTCAAGGTTTCATTCTGGAACAGGCCATTGCGTCCCTCTGCAAAAGGTCCCCAAGATTGGATCTGTACGCCTTTTTTCTCCATAATCTCTTGGTCAAAAGTACGTTGACAGAAAGGATTAACCTCTACTTGGTTGATGGCAGGTGGTATTTCGTTGTTCAATACAAAATCCACCAATCGGTCAGGCATGAAATTAGCCACACCAATTGCACGAATCTTCCCTGCATTATAAAGCTCCTCCATCGCCCTCCAAGAGCCGTATACATCACCCACAGGCTGGTGAATCAGATATAAGTCCAGGTAATCAAGACCCAGCTTTTTCAAAGAAGTCTCAAAGGCTTTCATAGTCTTTTCATAACCTGCATCAGCCAACCACAGCTTGGTTGTAATAAACAATTCTTCACGGGGAACACCGCACTTTTTAATTGCACGGCCAACCGCTTCTTCGTTATGATAGGACATAGCAGTATCAATCAGACGATAGCCGGTATGAATAGCATCCAGCACAGCCTGTTCACACTGCTCTTCATCTGTGATTTGGAAAACGCCAAAACCAAGAATCGGCATTTCTACTCCGTTGTTCAAAGTTACTTTTTTCATATTGAATTCCTCCAGTTTATTTTTGTATTTTTATAGTGTAGCCTTCTTTGTATATTGTCATGCATTTTTGCCTGTTTCATAGGCTTCCCGCATTGCTTTGTTTCCCTGAATGTCGCCAAGCTGCCATGCACCTGCTCCATAAATAACGCCTTTTACATGAGCCCTTGGCAGACAATCCGTAAATCCACGCAAACTGTCGATGGTACGCTCCATTGCGCTCTTACCTGCAGCTGCAGTGGCAATGAAATAGAAATCTTTATCCTTAATTTCCGTATATCGAGGCAGTGTACGATCGATCAGAGTTTTCATCTGACCGTCCATAGAATAAAAATATACAGGTGTAGCGAGAACGATGACATCTGTATTGATCATCTGCTGAAGGATATCTGTCATATCGTCCTTCTGTACGCAAATACCGCTCTTTTTGCAGGCATAGCAGGCATTGCAGCTTCCAATCTTACAATCTCTTACATAAATCTTCGTGGCTGAGTGACCTGCCTCCTCTGCACCCTTTATAAACTGATCACATAACGTGTCTGAATTGCCGCCCTTTCGCGGACTACCTGATAAAACTAATACTTTTTTCATTGCGTTCTCCTTCCTCACACATAAATAAAATAATTATACAACATCAGTTATTAATAACATTCTTCTAAGATTTTCAATATTTCCTGATGGGTCATCTTCTTATAACTTCCAGCAGAGATGTTGCAGGAGTCCGCAACCTGCTTTAGTATATCCTTATCAGTAATACCAAGCTCCTGCAGTGTCGTTGGCAAGCCAATTTCTTTGATAAAATCAGATAGTGCCTCAATACCCGATCTTGCTAGCTCATCCTCCTTCTTGCCTTCTGCCTGGATGTTCCAGACGTTTCGAGCAAAGCGGACAAATTTATAAAGACCGTAGGAGTAGATATGTTGATAATAGACCAGGCTTATGACTGCTAAACCACAGCCGTGGTTACAATTTGAATAAGCGCCCAACTGATGCTCGATCTGATGAACTTCAAAGTCCATCTTCTTGCCTAGCTTGATGATACGATTCTCGGCCATGGTGGACGCCCACATCAGATTGCTTCGAGCGTTATAATCTTTAGGATTTTTGATTGCCTCACGAAGGTTGCGTATAACGCTTCTCATCAACGCCTCCGCAATATCATCGGAAACATTGTCCTCATCTGGTTCGCTGAAATAAGTCTCCATAATATGACTTAAAATATCGAAGCCACCGGATACCATCTGATCCACCGATACACTATAGGTGTATTCCGGGTCAAGCATGGCAAATTTAGGGTTGCATTTAGGATAATCCCTACCTGTTTTCACTTTATACTTTTCATTGGTAATAACTGCACCGCCGTTCATCTCACTACCTGTACCGGCAACTGTTACAATTACACCAAGAGGCAGCGTTTCAAAATCTATAACACTCATCTTTGCCCAATACTTATCCCACACATCCTCTTTAGAAACAGCCGCCATGGAGACAGCTTTACAGCAATCCATAACGGAACCTCCGCCCACGCCAAGGATGAAATCAACGCTATTTTCTTTTATCAGTGCCGCACCCTCCAATACCTTTTCGTAAGTCGGATTAGACATAATACCAAAAAACTCGATGACGTTCTTTCCAGCCGCATTTAACACCTCCATGACCTCATCATAGATTCCGTTTTGCTTAATAGACCCGCTACCATAGGCCAGCATAACATTATCGCCATAACCTGACAGCGCATTTGCAAGATATTCTTTTACACAACCTCGTCCCAAATAGGTCTTTGTCGCATTCTCAAAGATAAAATTATTCATATTTTATTTAACACACTCCTTTGTTGTCTAGCCGCTAGTTCTCTCTTTACAGTTTTATTATAAGTAAATAGGACCATAAATAGAAGTTTCAATAAGTTTCTCAGTGCAAACCCAAAGGTTGTAACTCAATTTTAAAAAATCCACGAAGCAAATTACTCCGTGGACTTTTTACTTGATTTATTTTTTTGTACTTCTAATCCAAAAACCTGAGAAACTGCATGGATAAAGGAAAGAACATGTTTAGATGGAGTTGGCGAATACAGCAAGCCAAATGGAATATCATAGTTCCATTCCACAGGAAGGATTTTCAATAATGGGTGTACATTCTCCCAGATGTCGAATGCCATCAAGATATCATTGCTGTTTTCACACTGATTGAACACACCTACGTCATAGAATGAGAAATCCTTTATTGTAATTTGAGAATAGTTCTGCCAGATATCATCTCGTATAATATCGACATAACTGTTCCACCCTCTTCGAATCAACATCAGGTTTTCACCAAACAAGTCCTGAATTGTCAGCTTGCTTTTTGCTGCTAGTCTGTGATGGATGGATACGGCACAGCAAATGGGCTTTCTGGAAAGTTCCAGCGTTGCGCATTTTCGCTGGCGTAGAAATTCCCCATCGAAAACGCCAGTCACCAAATCGATATTCTGCCCCAGATGCATCAGGATTTCTCTAGCGTTTTCAGGGGTGTTTTCAAAGGAGACCAGTTGAACCTTCAGATCAGGACAAAACTCATAAATCTTCGGCCATAGTTCCATTAAAAAACGGCTCGGTGTCATCAATGATGTGCCAATCCGAATGGTATTTACATTGTTCTCCATAGCATTTCTTGCTCTGGCAAGAGATTCTTTTGAATACTGAATGATATACTTTGCGTCTGTGTAAAGAGATTTTCCTGCCTCTGTTAATGTAAGTCCTCGATGAGTTCGGACAAACAATTGCAGCTCCATACTGGATTCCAGAAGGTTGATTTGTTTGGTAACCGCAGTAGGTGTAATATATAAAATTTGGGCGGCTTTAGAAAAACTCCCGGCATCTGCTACTTGTATAAAAGTTTCTAGCTGTGTATTGTACATAAAAACCCACCTTTCCATAATAAACTGTACTCTGTATTCTATCAAGAGGTGCTTTTTTTATCCACTCTTAATTTTTTCATTATAAGAATACTTTCTTATTTGCAGCATTTTTCATAAATACTAATACAATCTTCATAGATTCTTGTTTCCTTTCAGTTATATTGTAGTACCTAGAGTTAACTACAGGTCAAGTATTTTTTTATAAAAAACTATTAAAAAAGATAACCTGTATTTATCCTCTAAAATATTATTGCGGAGTATGCAAAATCCATATCAAAGCTTTGTATTGGCTCCGCATTTTTTAAAATTCCAATAAATTGCCTAGATTTATATCTTACCAATATATTCTGACTCTTAAGTCCTTTCTTCCACTGACAATCAATCAAGGTAGTTTTTATAAATCCTTCTTACTACTTTGGCTTGTTTTTCATTTATTATAAGATTGCCTTCCTCATCTTTGTCATATCCTAAAAATTTTGTATGCTTTACTACTACCTTTCCTTGTTCAAATTTTCTCCTTATTCTCCAAGTAGAATTTTCACTTATATTTCTCGATTCATCTTGGGCCAAGGAGCTTAGAAGGGTTAATAAAACTTCACCTTTGAAATCTAAGGTATTTATATTCTCCTTCTCAAATATTACTCCAATTCCGAGAGTCTTAAGAGTTCTTACGTAATAAGTATATAATTCAATAAAAAATACATACTAAAATGGATGTATTTTTAACTTGCGAGGTGTTAAAAAATGAATCTTAGTCCAATACAATTTTCAATTTTATTTCTTCAATTAAGTACACTAACTCTTAATCTTAATGCAATTTTCGTAAAAAAAACAACAGATTCTACTAGCCATATAATTTCAGCATGTATCGAAGTCGCTATTCTAATTCTAAGTTTTAAAACATGGCACGATTGCAATATTAAGAAGAAAAATAGCAACCATAATTAATTTTTTATAGACATCAATATGGAACATTTCCGTCAGTGAGCAGCATACATCTGCATGGATTACTGGTAGTTCCATTAGAATTAGTAACCACATCATCAACATAATTGTTTAAAATTCTTCCACAAAAAGCATCTAAATAAGCTGCATTTGCATATACTGGAGTTATTCTATTTTCACTTTTAGCTTCATAGGTTTTCTTTCCTGTTAGTGCATCAAATAGTTATACTGAGAATACTCCCCTCATGGGATAGTCTTTTAGTTTATATTTAGCTATCTCTTTTAATTTTCCAGTTATTAAATCTCTGTTGAAGGTTAAACTTTATCTTACAGTCATAATCAACCTCCTCTCTTAACTTAAAATAATATTTACAGATTCCGTTATATTTTTATTTAGATTACAGAATTTTAGCACTTAAATTCCAGTAAAAATTTTGTTTTTACTGGAATTATATTTTAATACATTTATTTAAAGGATTGGTATCTCTTAAGACCGGTAGGTCGCTGAAAGAATTATAAATTCCCATTTCCCCAAATAATTATATATAACAATTTCCAGTTTTAATTTAAATTAAGTCCCATCTAATATAGGATTGATCCAATTATGGATTATAATTAAATCCTCTCTCATATCTTCTACAAAATCTATTTGAAGCATATTATTTTTTCTAAAATCTCTTATACAACGAAAAAAGTATAGTTGCATTAAATTAAAAGCAAGTATTATAAACATTAATACTGTCTCAATGCCCGTAGAGCTATGAAGAAGACAATGATCTAAATGCCATTCGGTTTTCAATTGACGAAAAGCATTATTTTCAATATGCCATCTACTATGCATTATTTTCCATAAAGTTTCTGATGAAGTATACTTATCTGTTGTTATAATCCATGATTCTCTAAATTCTATTTTATTTCCACTATAAATTTCTTCTGAAAATTTTAGAAATCTAACCTTAATATCTAGATTAGGCATTTCAAAATTATCTTCATCCCAAGCTTTTTCAAAATAATTTCCAGTAAAAATTGTAATTAAGGATTTTTACTAAATTATATACAACTCCTTATAAATCAACGGTCTATCGCCCTAAAAAATTTCAATGTGCTAAAGTTCTGCAATATTAACGTCTTAATATGGTGGAGGCGAGGAGACGTTATTTTCTGTTATAATATACAAGTTATGTAAAACCTATACAACAACGCAAATATCCTTCATTCTGCGTAAATGTGCCCCCCTAACACAAAAATTCCCCCAAACGTAGTCTGAGGGAACATAAAACACACTTAAATATTTACTTAAAATCCTTCAAAGCCCTTGATATCAGGCTATTTCTTTACTATCCTCACTACGCACTCCACATGTCCTGTCATTGGGAACATGTCTACCGGCTGCACCTCTAAAGTCTTATAGCCTAAATTGTCCAGAATAGAAAGATCTCTTGCTAAGGTTCCAGGATCACAGGATACATAAACTATCTTTTCAGGATTCATTTTTGCCATTGCTTCCAAAAGAGATTTTTCACATCCCTTACGTGGTGGATCCACTATAACCACATCTGCTTTTACACCACTATTTATAATTTCAGGAATGACCTTTTCTGCGTCTCCTACCATAAACTCTACATTATCTATATCATTTTGCTTTGCATTTATCTTTGCATTTTCTATAGCTTCAGGTATAATTTCCACTCCATATACTTTTTTAGCCTTTTGTGATAAAAATAAAGATATAGTTCCTGTTCCACAGTAAGCATCAAATACAATTTCATTACCCTGCAAGTTAGCATATTCTAAAGCTTTATTGTATAAAATTTCTGTTTGTACTGGATTAACTTGAAAAAATGATAATGGTGATATATTAAATTTAAAATCTCCAATATTATCAACTATATCACTCTTTCCCCACAAAGTTTTACACTTTAATCCTAATATCACATTAGTATTTTTAGTATTTATGTTTTGAACTATACTAACTAATCCATCTATATTTTTGCTCATAAGATTTATAAATTCTTCCTCATGAGGTATATTTTCTTTAGAAGTTACAAGTACGATCATAGTTTCCTCTGTTTTAAAGGCCTTTCTCACCATTATATGCCTTACTAAACCCGCACCTGTTTTTTCGTCATATATAGGAATATTATATTTTTTGAGCCATTGCTTTATAATTGCTACTACCTTATCACCAACTTCATGCTGAATATAACATTCTTCCATATCTATTATGTCATGGCTTCTTGGAGAATAAAAACCTACTACAAACTCATCTCTTATAGTACCTACAGGTAATTGAACTTTATTTCTATACCTATATGGCTTCTCCATGCCTATAGTATTATGAACAACAATTCCATCATTATAATCATATCTATCCAAAGAAATTTCCTCTTTTTCAGGAATATCATGCTCAGCAGCACTTTTATTTTTATTAATTTTTAATTTACCAATTCTCTCAATACAATCTTCCACTCTTTTTCTTTTAAAATTTAGCTGCGCCTTATAATTTAAATGTTGAAGCTGACATCCTCCACATCTATTGTATATTTTACATACAGGCTCTTCTCTGTATTTTGATGGTCTTATTATATTTATAAGTTTTCCAAAGGCAAAATTCTTATTTACCTTTATAATCTTAGCCTCAACTTTTTCACCCTCTAAAGCTCCCTTAACAAATACAGTAAAATTATCTATCTTGCCTATTCCTTCTCCTTCATATCCTAAGGATTGTATATCAATAATATAATTTTCATTTTTTACTACAGGTACACTATTTTTCATCTATTATTTTCACCTTTCTAAAACAATACAATTTTAAATTGTCTCAACAAAATTCTAGTTAATTATATCATAAATACTTTAGTAAAAAATTAAAAGAGTCTGCAAAATCTAATTAATTATTTTTTAGCACAGACTCTTTTAATATATTTATTTTAATTTGTAGCAATACCTGATTATTAAATAAATCTTCTAACTGCCTTAGTGATAACCTCTTATTCATAACTTTTCCACATCATTGAAAAGTCTCACACTGAGTACATTGGTTATTATTACAAGTTGCTCCATATATCTGTACATTCAAAGCAACACACTGTCCTTTCATATTATAATTACAGTTACTTGCTCTACAAAGTATATTAGGATTCATAACTATGTTATCTTTATTAAAAGCTTGCCTTATTTCTCCTACTAAATTAATGTTAGTCATGCTAGCTAATGCACTTTTTAATGTTCTATTTGAAAAGGTCTCACAATATGTTTTTTTATTTAATCCTCCATTTATATGTATAGTTTTAGCTGTACACAATCCATCAATATTACTTAAGCAATTTATAGCACTACAGATTAATTTTGACATAAAAATCTCCTCTATTAGGCATGTGAAAATAAATAACAAGTCAAAGATGCGACGTATATTTTAAATTATACAAGGAAACAGGTTCTGATGATAGTGGTGCTATCAGAAGGTTCTGTTAACGTAGTATAATTTAAAATAGACTAGTATACTGACTAGTTATTTATTTGAATATGCCTTACTTTTTAAATTTAGAATTATTTTTTACGAATCCAAGTAAAAATATTCAAAAAATAAAAAAGAGCACCTAATTAAGGTGCTAAGAAAGAATCAGTTGCCATATTTCCAATATTCCATTATATTTTATCATCTTATTATTTTAACCACAATATGTAATATTATACATATTGTAAATTTTTTGATAAATATTTTTCATAACTAGTAAAAAATCAAAGAACACTATTAAGTCTTAAACTCAATAGTGTTCTTCTTATGAAATTTAACAAATTATTTAAACCTAGCAATAATATCATACTAAATTAAAATTACTCCTGTTAAACTTATTATTTTTCAGATCCTACAACATGAACCTTCATCATATTTGTGCTTCCTGTATTCTGAACAGGTATACCTGCAGCAACTACAACTAGGTCGCCGTCTTTAACATATTCATATTGTTTAGCTTTTTCTACTGATTTAGTTATTAATTCATCAGTTGATTCAACTTTTTCAGCAACTATTGGTGATACACCCCAGCTTAATGCAAGAGATCTAGCAACTTTTTCTTGTGGTGTTACTGCTATTACTGGACATTCTGATCTGTATTTTGCAACCATTCTTGCTGTGTTTCCAGTTTGAGTAGCTGTAACTATTGCAGCTGCATTAAGTTCTGATGCTGTTTCACATGTAGCAAGACTTATTGCATTTGCAACGTTTTTAACAGAAGTTTGTTTTCTCTTTGCAATTACTTCTTTATAATTTAATTGTTTTTCTGCTGCTTGAGCAATTCTTGCCATAGTTTGTGCAGCTTCTACTGGATATGATCCATTAGCACTTTCACCACTTAACATTATAGCATCTGTTCCATCGAATATAGCATTTGCTATATCTGATGCTTCTGCTCTTGTAGGTCTTGGGTTTCTTATCATTGAATCAAGCATTTGAGTTGCAGTTATAACTGGTTTTCCTTCTTTATTACATTTTTCAATAATCATTTTTTGAGTAAGTGGTACCATTTCTATAGGAATTTCAACTCCCATATCTCCTCTTGCTACCATTACACCATTAGATGCTTCAATGATTTCATCTATGTTATCTACGCCTTCTTGATTTTCTACTTTTGAGAAAATTTGAATGTTACTTCCACCATTTTCTTCAAGAACTTTTCTTATAGCAATTACGTCAGCTGCTTTTCTTACAAATGAAGCTGCTATTGCATCAACACCTTGTTCACATCCAAATATAAGATCACTCTTATCTTTTTCTGTCATAGCTGGAAGTTTTATTGAAACGTTTGGAACGTTAATTCCCTTGTGACTTCCTACAAGACCTGTATTAGCTACAGTACAATGAATATCTGTTCCTTCAACTGAATCAACAGTTAATCCAACAAGACCATCATCGATTAGTATAGTGTTTCCTTTTACAACATCTTTATATAAGTCTGTGTAAGTGATTGAACATTTTGTCTTATCTCCAAGAACTTCTTCTCCACAAATTACTGTAAACTTATCTCCCTTTTGAAGTTCAAGCTTTCCACCATCAAAATTATGTGTTCTAATTTCTGGTCCTTTTGTATCAAGTATTATAGCTATTGGCTTATTATATTTTTCTCTTAGTGCTTTGATCATATCCATTCTAGTCTTATGTTCTGCATGGTCACCATGTGAAAAATTATGTCTTGATGCACTCATTCCTGCTTCGATTAACTTTGATACAACCTCTTCTGATTCACTTGCTGGTCCTACGGTAAAGATCATTTTAGTCTTTTGCATTATTAAACTCTCCTTATACTTTAAAATTCTAGTTTTTAGTTTTATATATTATATTTTATAAAAGACTATCTTGAAAGTATTTCTGATATTTCATAAAGTCTTTCATTAAACTTACTTGGTATCGCTAATGCCTCATCTATATCATCATCTGTTATTTTATTATCTCTTATTCCAATAACTCTTGATGATTTTCCCTCAATTAGTACTTCTACTGCTCTAACACCCATTCTTGAAGCAAGCATTCTATCAGAAGCTGATGGACTTCCTCCTCTTTGGATATGTCCAAGAATGGTTGCTCTCGTCTCAATACCAGTAACATCTTCAACTTTTTTGGCAAGTTCAATTGAACCACCAATTCCTTCTGCTACTAGAATTAAACTATGCATTTTTCCTCTTAGTTTTCCCTGAAGAATAATTTTACACAATTCATCAAAATCATATCCTTTTTCAGGGATTAAAACTCCTTCTGCTCCTCCAGCAATACCTGAGTATAGAGCTATATCTCCACAGTCTCTTCCCATTACTTCAACTATACTTACTCTTTCATGTGAAGTAGATGTGTCTCTTAATTTATTTATGGCATCTAATACTGTATTTAAAGTAGTATCAAAACCTAATGTATAATCCGTATATGATAAGTCATTGTCTATAGTTCCAGGAATTCCAACTGTAGCAATTCCAAGTTTTGAAAGTTTTTGTGCTCCCATGAATGATCCATTTCCACCTATAACAACTAATCCATCTACACCAAAGACTTTTAAAACGCCTGCTGCTTTTTTTCTTCCCTCATCTGTTAAAAACTCAGCACAACGCGCAGTTCTTAGAACAGTACCACCTCTTTGAATAATGTCAGATACATCCTTTCTCTCCATTTCGAAAAGTTCTCCATTTATGAGTCCACTATATCCTCTTTTAATACCCATAACTCTAAGTCCCTTGTCAAGAGCGGTTCTTACTACTGCTCTTATGGCAGCATTCATTCCTGGTGCATCTCCACCACTTGTTAATACAGCTATTGTTTTCATATACATACCTCCTACGACCATGAGGGACTAAACTTGTCCCACACATTTTATAAAATTCATTATGACTTAACATGCCTAAGTTTAATAACTAACTCCGTATTTAATTCTAATAGAAATATGAAAAAACTTCAATGCTTTATAAGAAATATAATGTAAATTTTCTTATATTATATGATAACTGAAGAATTATCTATATTATTTTGTATCAATTTACAGAATAATATACAATAAATGTTAACATACTTTAACATTTTCATCCCCAAATCTCTTTCTTAAAAAATCTAACACTTCTATATCTTCATTTATCCATAGATCATTAGAAAGCATAAATTTTTTTCTTTCTTTTCTAGTACATATATAAACTGGTGTGCTACCTCTAAATTCAGATAAAAAAGTTCTTATTTCTTTTATAGTACCAGTAACTTTCTTTTCTTCTTCAATTTGAATATATACTTTAGAATTATTTATTTTTATTAATGGTTTAATATCTTCACATAATATTTTAGGCTGCTCCTCTTCTCTAATACTTACTCTACCTTTTATTATTACCATTCCATCTTCTTTTATAATACCATTAAATTTTTCCAACGTTTTAGGAAATACTATAACTTCAATTGCAGCATACATATCTTCAATTTTTAAAAATGCCATCATAGAATTAGTTTTAGTGATTTTTCTACTAGCTTCTGTTAATATTCCGCCTATTATTACTCTATCTCCATCTTTTACCTTGTAATTTTCTGTAGTTCCTACCTCATCTAGAGATTCATCAATAATTATATCAGATATATTTGTATTTACTGACAAATCTAAAGTTTCTTTGTATTCATCTAATGGATGTCCCGAAATATATAGTCCTGTCATTTCCTTTTCCATAGATAGTATATACTTCTTTTCAAATTCCTTAATATTAGGATACTTTATATCCATATCCTCATAAGAAGTATCTTTGCTTTTCTGCAAATTAGAGAATAAGCTTATTTGTCCCTCAATGTTTTTCTTTCTTTGGCTTCCAATTCCATCCATAACCTTTTCATAAACCGCTAAAAGTCTAGACCTGTATACTTTGAAATAATCAAAAGTTCCTGCCTTTATTAAACTTTCAACAGCTCTCTTGTTTACTTCACCAATATCCACCTTATTACAAAAATCCACTAGATTAGTGAACATTCCCTTTTCATTTCTAGATTTAACTATACTTTCAATTACATTAACTCCTACATTTTTTACTGCTGCTAAACCAAATCTTATCCTTTCACCCTTAACTGTAAACTTAGCAAAACTTTCATTTATGTCCGGAGGCATAAGTTCTATATTTAATTCCTTAGCGAACCTTACATAGTAAGCTACCTTTTCATTATTTCCCATAACACTATTGAGCATAGCAGCTATAAATTCAGTAGGATAATATTTCATAAGATAGGCTGTTTCATAAGCAACTACAGCATAAGCTGCTGCATGAGACTTATTAAAAGCATAACTTGCAAAGTCTATCATTGAATCAAATATTTTATTTGCAGCTTTTTCTGAAATACCATTTCTAATACAACCGGCTACTTCTACATTTCCATCTTCATCTGTAATACCGTATATAAAATTATGTCTCTCTTCTTCCATTACATGATGTTTTTTCTTAGACATGGCACGTCTAACCAAATCACTTCTACCCATGGAATATCCAGCAAGATCTCTAACTATTTGCATAACCTGTTCCTGATAAACCATACAGCCATAAGTAACTTCAAGTATAGGTTTAAGTTCTGGAGTAGCATACTGCTCCTCATTGGGATTATTTTTATTTTTTATATATCTGGGTATTTCATTCATAGGACCTGGTCTGTATAAACTTATACCGGCTATTATATCCTCAAAGCTATCTGGCTTAAGTTCTTTCATAAAGCTAGTCATTCCTGGAGATTCTAGCTGGAAAACTCCAACTGTCTTTCCCTCTCCAAGCATCTTATATACTTTCTTGTCATTAAAATCTATTTTATCTAAATCTATTTTTACACCTTTATTATCTTTTATCATGCTTACAGCATCTCTTAAAACTGTAAGGGTTCTTAGTCCTAAGAAATCCATTTTAAGGAGTCCTAGTTCCTCTAGCGTACCCATTGTAAACTGACTCACTATAGCCTCTTCGTTTCTAAGAAGTGGTACATAGTTTACAAGAGGCTGTGATGCTATAACTACTCCAGCAGCATGGGTTGAAGTATGTCTTGGAAGCCCCTCTAGATCTCTTGAAACATCAATAAGTGTTTTAACTCTCTCATCTTCATCATAAATTTGTTTAAGTTCTTGATTAATCTCTAAGGCCTTATCAATTGTTATATTTAGCATGGATGGTATCATTTTAGCTATTCTATCTACTTCTGCATAGGAATAGTTCATAGCCCTTCCTACGTCTCGTATACAAGCTCTAGCTGCCATAGTTCCAAAGGTAACAATTTGTGATACATTATTTTTACCATATTTTTCAACTACATAATCTATGACTTCTTGACGCCTTTCATAGCAAAAATCAGAATCTATATCTGGCATAGAAACTCTTTCAGGATTTAAGAACCTTTCAAAAATAAGATTGTATTTTATAGGGTCTATCTTAGTAATTCCTAAGGTAAATGCAACTATTGATCCAGCTCCACTTCCTCTTCCAGGTCCTGTCATTATGTCATTTTCTCTTGCAAATCTAATAAAATCCCAAACTATAAGAAAATAATCCACATATCCCATTTCTTTTATTATTCCAAGTTCATAATCTAGCCTTTGAGTTAATTCTTCTGTTATAGGATTATATCTTTTTTCTAGCCCATCATAGCAAAGTTCCTTCATATATTCAAAATGATCTACACCTTCATCTAGTGGGAAATTAGGAAGCTTTGATTTATGAAATTCATAATCAAAATTGCACTGCTCAGCTATTTTGCAAGTATTCTCCAATGCCTCTTTCACATAGGAAAATTGCTTATACATCTCTTCTGGTGATTTTAAATAAAATTGATCCGAAGCATATCTCATTCTATGTTCTTCATCTACAGTTTTTCCCGTTTGAATACAAAGAAGAATATCGTGAGATTTATAATCCTTCTCGTTTATATAATGTACATCGTTTGTAGCTACAAGAGGGATATTAAGTTCTTTTGACATATTTATAAGTTCTTCATTAGCCCTAAGTTGTTCATCAATTCCATGATATTGAAGTTCAAGATAAAATCCGTCCTTAAATGTATCCTTATAAAAAAGTGCTACTTCCCTTGCCCTTTCCTTGTTTCCTTTTAATATTTGAGATTGTACTTCTCCAGCTAAACATGCACTCAGAGCAATTATACCTTCACTGTGATCCTTTAAAAAATCATGATCAACTCTTGGCTTATAGTAAAAGCCCTCAATGGAAGCCGAAGATACTATTTGCATAAGGTTCTTATAGCCAATTTCATTTTTTACTAAAAGCACCAAATGATGAGTTTCATTATCTTTATCCGGATGTTTTATATGCATAGATTTAGCTGCTACATAAACTTCACAACCTATAATAGGTTTTATTCCATTTTCCTTGGCAGCTTTATAAAAATCAACTACTCCATACATAGCACCATGATCAGTTATAGCTAGACTTTTCATCCCCAGTTCTTTAGCCCTTGAAATAAGTTTCTTTATCTTGCCAGAACCATCTAAAAGGCTATACTCTGTATGTACATGGAGATGTACAAAATCCTTATTGGAATTTTTTTTCTCCATTTAAATCCTCCTCTATTCTTCAAAATCTACAGCGGCTGATCCATCTAACATTGGCTTTAAATATTTAATAACTTCATTAATGTGAACTGGATGTACTTGATATTTATCCATGTCTTCCTTTGAATCAAACTTTGTAATTAATGCTATATCATAAGATCTTTGTGAATGAACTACATCTATACCAACGGTAAGTTCTTTTAACATTGGTATTTTTCCTTCCATACCTAAAAGAATCTCCTTAGCTTTATTAAGATTTTCACTATCCCTATCCTTTAATTTAAAAAATACAATATGAGTAAACATAATAAATTCCTCCTTGTGACCTTTTATTTGAAATTATTTATACTAAGGCACATTCAAATAAATAACTAGTCAGTATGCTAGTCTATTTTGAATCCCACCTCGTCAACAGAACCCTAAGATAGCTCACTATCTCAGGAACCTATTTCCTTGTTGACTTCAAAATATACGTCGCATCTTTGTCTTGTTATTTATTTTCATATGCCTAATAAAAGCATTAATAATTTTAACTACTTTTTATTTTTTAAGTATCTTGGCAGACAACATAAGTTTTGAAATTAATTCCTTTTTGCAGTCAAACATATCCACTTGTACTTTAGAAAAATTTCTTCCCATATCTACTACCTCAGTAAAAATATCAATTACACTATCCATTTGAACGGGCTTCATAAAATAAGTCATAATGCTGTCTACAGAAACATTTATATTGTTTTTTTGTCTTAAAGTCATAATTCCCATGGTTGATAAAAGCATGTTTAATGAACTCCAAGAAGCCGTTCCTATAACATCTAGCATTTCGGCTATTATTCTACCATTAAAATGCATTCTTCCCTCATTATTGTATTCATACTTAAAATTCTTAAGTATAATATCTTCAAGGGTTTCTCCTGCTTGAGGCTGTCTTAATGCATATTGTAATGCTTTTATAACATCTTCTCTATCTACTATACCAACTAATTTTTTATCCTCCATTACAAGAGCTAATTCTACACCTCCCCAACCCATAATATGTGCTGTATAGGCCACTGTAGTCTTTGGTGCAACAGTCATTAAATCCTTGTTCATAAATTTACTTATAACTTCATCATTTTCTATATCAATATCTATATCTTTTAAAGTGACTACTCCTACTACTTTCTTGTTATTATCAAGTATTAAATATTTATCTATTTTAGTGGTCCTTAGTTTTTCTCTCCATGTTCCAACTGAATCATTTACATTCATATAGTTTACTTGTGATTCCATTATATCTTCTACTAGGATAATGTCCTTTTTTATAAGGCTTTCAGATATTGCTTTATTAATCATAGTTGCAATAGTAAAACTATCGTAGGAAGAAGATATCACTGGTAGTTCTCTTTCATCCGCCAATTTTTTTATTTTTTCAGTACACCCAAAACTTCCTGATATCAAAACAGCACAATTATTCATCAGAGCAAGACTCTGTATATCTTCCCTATTACCTACGATTATAAGTGATTCTGAACTAATATATTTTTTTGCAGCATCATAGGTCATGGCACCTATCAAAAACTTATCTAGTGTTTTATGAATACCATTTTTTCCACCTAATATTGTACCTTCAACTATATTTACAACTTCTGCATAAGTTAATATCTCAATGCTTTTCTTCTCCACTTTATCAATTTTGATTGTACCAACTCTGGGAACTGTTGTAACAATACCCATAGTATCACATTCCTTAATTGCCCTATAGGCAGTTCCTTCACTAACTAAAAGTCTACTTGCTATACCTCTAACAGATATTTTAGTTCCCGATTTAAGTGAGAGTACATAATTTATAATATCTTGATGTTTTGACATAAATTTTATATTCCCTCTTTCCTGAGCTCACTAGCAATTTTTTCAATTCTTCTTAACCTATGATTAACTCCTGATTTTCCTACAGGTGGATTAACCATCTCACCCAATTCCTTAAGTGACTCATCTGGGTAATTTAGTCTGATCTCAGCAATTTCCCTAAGGTTCTCTGGAAGTCTA
Organism: Clostridium arbusti SL206; assembly: GCF_000246895.1. GTDB lineage: Bacteria > Bacillota > Clostridia > Clostridiales > Clostridiaceae > Clostridium_I > Clostridium_I arbusti. The sequence goes on from NZ_BAEV01000017.1 coordinate 17,339, forward strand.
GAAAGTCCTATTTCTCTTTGAATAAGTTTTATACTCTCTACTTGCCTTACTGATGCATTAACTGTTTTACTAAGATTTGCGGTTTCACAATTCACAAGTCTATTTACATTATTTCTCATTTCTTTCATAATTCTTACATTTTCAAGCTGTAGAAGACTACTATGAGCACCAATAATATTTAATAGATCTACTATTTGCTCTCCCTCTTTTACATATACTACAAAACTGCTCTTCCTCTGTATAACTTTTGAATTTAATCCAAAGCTGTTAATTATATTACTAAGATCTTTTGAGTATTCTTCATTATGAGTCACAAATTCTAAATGATAAGTTTTTTCAGGATTACTAATACTACCTCCTCCTAAAAAAGCTCCTCTAATATATAATCTTTTACATACATCATCATCCACTATTCGTTTTGGAATAGTATAATCCAAAGATATAATACCATCAGACTCATTTAGTACTCCTACTTCTTTTAGGACATCTCTTACTCCCATTGCCTCGCTTATATGAACAATATATACATTGTTTTTCTTTAAAGAATTACTTCTCTTTACCATAAGTTTTGTATGTATATTAAAATGTTTCTTCAATAATTTAAATATAAGTCTTGCAATGGCTGGATTTTCTGTGATAGTCCTAAAACTTATCTGCTTATTTCCTATTAAAGACAGTGTTCCGCTAGCTTTCATTATAGCTGAAAGCTCTGCTACAGCCTCTTTTTTAGAAAAATCCGTAAATCTACAAATCTCGCTTTTTACCTTAGATGAAAACGACATATTCATTCTACTCCCTATATGATTTACTTTAGGCATCATAGACAATAACTAGTCTGTATGCTAGTCTATTTTCCCAATACCTTGTATAGCTTAAAATAACCTATTATTTTTTCTGATAGGCCTTATTTTCCTTTAATCTTTCAGATAGATAGAAGTATTCAATTATCTTCTTTCTATCATAGAACAATTTCTTATCCATAATTGTCTCAACTAAAATAGCCGCCAATTTATCTGAATCATGTCTTACATATCCATTCTTAATCTTTATAAAATTACCTTTTACAGTTCCTACACCTATTTTCTTTAATTCATCTTCATCCATATTAACCAATTCTGAAGTTTTTTCAAGATATTTATCCTGAAGATTATTATCTATTTTTTCAGTATTCATAACGGTGTAGTCTACTATACCATCTCCAGCATGTCTATATATAGCTTTTACATGATCAGAAACAGAATATCCATCTGTTTCCCCTGGCTGAGTCATTATATTTGAAACATATAACCTTAAAGCCTTTGTCTTTTGAAGTGCAGTAGCTATATCTTTTACCAAAAGATTTGGAATTACACTAGTATAAAGACTTCCAGGTCCTAGTATTATTGCATCTGCTTCTGTTATAGCGTCAATGGCCTCCTTTAACGCCTTTACATCCTTTGGATTTATAAATATCCTTTCAATAGCACTTTCGTATTGTTTAACAGCCTCAGGTATATTTGATTCACCTTCTACTACAACACCATTCTTTAATTCTGCTTTTAAAGTTATATTTTCCAATGTGACTGGCACAACTTTACCGGTTACTGCTAAAACTGAACTCATTTTTCTTACTGCTTCTTCAAAATTACTTGATAGTCCATCCATAGCTGCAAGAAATAAATTACCAAAGCTCTGATTCTTAAGTCTTCCATCTTTGAATCTATACTGTAATAGTTCTTCCATAAGAGGCTCTGTATCTGATAATGCTAAAATGCAGTTTCTTATGTCTCCTGGTGGAAGCATTCCAAGGTCTTCTCTCAAATCCCCTGAACCTCCTCCATCATCTGCCACTGTAACAATGGCAGTTATGTTAGAGGTATAATATTTTAGGCCTCTAAGCATAGTAGAAAGTCCTGTTCCACCACCTATAGCAACTATCTTAGGTCCCTTTACTAATAATCTTTTTTCGTATATAAGATTCCCCAGTTTCCTGGAATCTAAGGATACATTTAAATATCCTTTATTTATAAGTGCAATAATAGACTTCATGCCTTGGGTTACTGACATATAAAGTATAAAAGCTCCGCTTAATATAAGAAAAATAAAAAATGCTAAATATTCTTTACTATAAAACCTACTTTTATTAATAATTTCTGCTAAACCAAAAGTAATAAGCATGATACCTAAAATTCCGAGCATAACCCATCTTTTAACCCTAATACCAGGCCTAATCCAGTCCAGTAGTTTCATAGCTTTTTACCACCTTTATTTACATCTTCGTTAATATCTCTATGATCTACATTAACATTATGGCCAGTATCCTTCAATCTATTATAAATGGAGTTCGCTATAGTAACTGATCTATGTCTTCCACCCGTACATCCAATAGAAACTATAAGTTGCCTTTTTCCCTCCTTTAAATAATGTGGAATTAAATATTCAAGCATATCTGAAAGTTTATCAATGAATACTCTTGTTTCCTCAAATCCAAGCACATACTCACTTACTGGATTATCATTTCCTGAAAAATGTTTTAATTCCGGTATGTAAAATGGATTTGGTAAAAATCTTACATCAAAAACCAAATCTGAATCTACTGGTATTCCATATTTAAATCCAAAAGACAATATGGTCACAATAAGTTGAGTCTCCATTTGTCCTTCCTGTTCATATATTTGAGTTATCTTTTCTCTTAATTCTCTAGTAGTTAGATTAGAAGTATCTATAACATTATTTGCCCTGTTTCTTACTTGTTTTAATTTTAATCTTTCTAGCTCAATCCCCTTTGTAACTCTTCCTTGTGGGGAAAGAGGATGTTTTCTTCTTGATTCCTTATATCGTTTTACAAGTACTTCATCACTAGCATCTAAAAATAATATTTCATATTTATATCCTGCATCTTCAAGTTTACTTAAACTTCTAAATAAGTCATGGAAAAATTCCCCTCCTCTTATATCTATAACTAATGCAATTCTATCAATTTTCCCTTCTGCTTGAAAACAAGCTTCTGCAAACTTTGATATTAGAGTTGGTGGCAAATTGTCTACGCAAAAATATCCTAAATCCTCTAGACTCCTTATCGCATGTGTCTTTCCCGCTCCTGATAATCCTGTGACTATTACAAATCTCATAAACTCCTGATTTATTAATATTAAATTATAAATCAGGATTTTCACCTGCCTTTCTAAATTTTATTTTTAACCTGACTAACTTGGTGTAAGTCTCCCACGCACTCTGTGAAAGCGATTCACACAAAATCAAAAAGAAGATTTTGGTTCTCTGCTTGCACTCTGCGAAAGCGATTCACACAAAATCGAAAAGAAGATTTTGGTTCTCTGCTTTTCTTAAAGTGGGAGTCCAACGCCAAGTAAGCCATGCATTCGCAGTTCTAAAATTCAGATGGGGTAAAAGAATCCCCACCTGAATTAAGAACTTGCTTCAATGAAACTCTTTTAACTATTTAGTATATATCTATATATTCTAGATTATTGTATGTACTTACAATAAATTTATATCTTTATTATATTTGCCTTTTAATTATAACATAAACTCATTAACCATGAAATTCTATGCTCTAATTTTTGAACTTGATTTTATTAAATCAAAAACAAAAGGCTATCCTATAAATATTAAATTTAAGAAAGCCTTTTTAAAATTAATTTTCTTTATTTTCAATTACTTTTATTATATTATACAGTGTTCTATTTACAGGAGTATCTACATTAAATTTCTTTCCAAGCTCGCACACTGTTCCAGAAAATGAATCTACTTCTGTTTTTCTACCACATTCAATATCTTCAAGCATTGAAGTTCTACTATTTGGATTCATGGTATACAATACTTCATACCACTTTTTAAGATCATCCTTATTTAAGTTAACTCCTACTTTTTCAGATAATCTTATAACCTCCATCATAGTTGATTCCATCAGTTCCCTTGCCTGAATTTCTGTCTGGAAAACACCATATTTTCCTCTTAGTACCGCTGAACATTGATTTATTCCTACATTGATCATAAATTTCCACCAAAGAGAATGCATCATATCTTGAGGAATTACATAGGGAATGTGAGCTTTTTCAAAAATATCTTTTACTGCTATTACCTTTTCTGAATAATTAGTATTATCTTTTTCTCCAAAGGTTATATTTCCATAACTAGAAAAATGAATATCATTTTTATCCCTATTAGCATCAATACCAACACACATAGAATATAAAATCTTATCCATTCCAAAGCTTTTCCCTATTATAGCTTCACTAGTAATACCATTTAAAAGAGATAAGATAATAGTGTTTTCTCCTACATGATTTTTCATATCTTCAATAGCCTTAGGTAGTTGAGTTCCCTTTACAGCTATAATTATCAAATCTGCTGGATCACACTTTTCTTCTGGTGATACATACTGGAAACTATACTTTTTACCATTAATAACAAATCCATTTTTTCTATATCTTTTCAGCCTCTCTCCGCCAGCTATAACTTTTACGCCCTTAGGATCTATATCGTATAGTTTACTACCATAAGCACAACCAATGGCACCTAACCCTACAATTGATATGCTCTTTATTTCTTTCATAATGTATACCTCCCATATAATTTTATTTTAAAAATGATATGAATGAATCCTATTAAAAATATAAAGCTAAGCTATAATCCAAAACATCCATGGATACGCTCAGCTCATATTATGTCATCCAATATGACATTTAATTTTTTTCTTCTTTATCTTCCCCAATTATTCTTACCTCTGGATTAAGGTCTACATTAAATTTTTCTTTAACAGTACTTTGTACAATTTTTATTAAATCAAGTATATCCTTCGCCTTTGCATTACCTTTATTTATTATGAATCCTGAGTGTTTAATAGATACCTCAGCATCGCCTACAGATTTTCCCTTTAATCCACTGTCTTGAATAAGCTTTCCAGCAAAGTGTCCTACAGGTCTTTTAAAAGTACTTCCTGCAGAAGCATATTCTAAAGGCTGCTTTTCTCTTCTTCTCTTCATAAGCTCATCTATTCTATTTTTAATTTTTTCATAATCGCCTTTTTTAAGATCAAAAGTAACTTCTAAGACTACATAATTGTTTTTTAATATAGCACTCATTCTGTATTCAAGTTCTAGTTCATCTTTATTAAGTTTTAAAAGATTTCCCTGTTCATCAAGTACTATTGAATTTTTCACTACCATGGACATTTCTCCATCATAAGCTCCAGCATTCATGGCTAGTGCTCCACCAATACTTCCTGGAATTCCACAAGCAAATTCTAGCCCAGTGAGACTAACATCTCTAGCCACTCTACTTGTCTTTGCTATGGTTGCCCCTCCCTGAGCAGTTATCATTGTACCATCTACAGTAATGTTATCTAATTTTGTAAGTTTTATTACTACCCCTCTAATTCCTCCATCTTTAACTAGTAAATTGGATCCATTTCCTATTATATAAAAAGGTACTTTATAATCCTTACATAATTTTATTGTATTAATTATTTCGTTGTAATCAATTGGAGTTACAAGTACATCTACAGGTCCACCTACTCTAAATGAAGTATGTTCTTTCATTTCCACATTAAGTTGTATGTTCTCTTCAGCTATTGCTTCACGTAATTGAATCAAAAAATTATTAAACTGCTTCATATTGAATCTCCTCAAAAAATATTCATATAAAATTTAGTATAAGTCATCTTAAAAAAAATAACAAGTAAAAAATTCCTAGCCTACAGATCAATAATAATAAGTTTATTGTTGATCTTATTACCATTTAAAGAGTAAAAAATTTCTCTCAATCTAAAAATCCTTTTTATCCTTAGGTGATTTAGGCACATTCAAATAAATAACTAGTCAGTATGCTAGTCTATTTTGAAGCCTACTACGTCAACAGAACCCTCAGATAGCTCACTATCTGAAGAACCTATTTCCTTGTAGGCTTCAAAATATACGTCGCATCTTTGACTTACTATTTATTTTCATATGCCTTATTAAAATAATCTAATATACTATTTGCTGCCTTACTATCAATTGAATCTGTATCTATTAATTCATTATAAGGCGCTTTCTTTATGTTTTCTATACTTCCAAACCTTTTTAAAAGTTCTTTTCTTCTCTTCTCTCCTACATTTGGTATATCTTCAAGTATGGAGTGAAGAATTCTTTTGTCTCTAAGACTCCTATGATAACTTATAGCAAATCGATGAACTTCATCTTGAATTCTTGTAATAAAATGCATTACACTAGAACCCCTTTTTAAATACAGTTCTTCATTATTGTATATAAGTCCTCTTGTATTATGCTTATCATCCTTTACCATACCACAAACAGGTATATCTATATTAAATTCTTTTAGAACTTCTAATGCTATATTGATTTGTCCAAGTCCACCATCCATAAGTATAATATCTGGGAAAACACAAAATTTACCTGCGCTTAAAGATAAATTTTTCTCTTCTATAGCCTTAACCTCTTCTAATCCTCTTTTAAATCTTCTAGTAAGAATCTCCCTCATACTATCATAGTCATTAGCACCTTTAACTGTTTTAATCTTAAATCTTCTATAATCACTATTTTTAGCTTTGCCATTTTCAAATACTATCATAGATCCAACAGAATCAACTCCTTGAATATTTGAAATATCATAAGCCTCAATTCTATGAGGTAAGTCCTCAAGATCCAGTATATGGGCTAAATCTTTCAATGTTTCCTTATGCAGCACTTTATCCTGCATTATCTTTAACTTAAATTGATCTAAAGTAGCACTAGCATTTTTCCTTACCATTTCAAGTAAATTCTTTTTGTCGCCCTTTTGAGGAATTCTAAGTTCTACCTTTGACCCTCTTTTCATAGCAAGCCATTGCTCTAAAAGTTCTGATTCCAATACATCTGGTACATATATGGTTTTAGGTACAAAAGCTGTTCCTCCATAGAACTCTTTAATAAATTCAGATATAATTGAAGCTTTGTCTTCTCCAGCAGTATTTTCAAGCATAAAATGCTCTCTGCCCACTATTTTTCCATTTCTTATGAAGAAAATATTTACACAACTATCTTTTTCATCGCTATCTATATTTATAAAATCTTCATTTTCAAAACTTCCTGTCATTATCTTCTGTTTTTCTCTTATCTTTTCTAAAGCAATAATCTTATCTCTAATTGAAGCTGCTTTTTCAAATTCTAAGCTCTTTGAAGCATATTCCATATCATCTTTAAGTTTTTTAATTATTGTGCTATCCTTACCATTAAGAATATTGATAATTTCCAAAACTGTCTTCCCATAATCCTCTTTACTTATAAGTGCTGCACAAGGAGCAGTACAAAGATTTATATGATAATTAAGACAAGGTCTTGTACGCTCACCATTTTCTTTTATGGTTCTTTTGCAAGTCCTTATAGGAAATATTCCCTTTATAAGTTCCATAGTTTCGTATACTGCTGATACATCTACATAGGGTCCAAAATACTTCCCCCCATCTTTTGCAATTATTCTTGTTACAAATATTCTTGGAAAATCTTCATTTACAGTTATTTTTACAAATGGATAATGTTTATCATCTTTAAGTAAAATATTATACCTTGGCTTATACTTTTTTATTAGATTACATTCAAGAATTAAAGCTTCTATTTCGGAATCCGTAACTATATATTCAAATTCAGCTATATTCTTTACCATAGCTTTTACTTTTTCAGAATGATTTTTGGAACTTTGAAAATATTGTCTTACTCTATTTTTTAAAACCTTGGCCTTACCTACATAAATAATTTCTCCTAGCGAATTTTTCATAAGATAAACTCCAGGTCTATCAGGTAAAATCTTTAATTGATAATGAAAATCGAACATTTAACTCCCTCCTATTTTAGCTGCAGAAGCATTGGCAGTCTGTAAACTATATACAAAACCGAAACAACAATTATAGCATCTTCAATAAGCTTTCCATTACTAGAACCTACCCTAAAGGTAAAGGGAAATTTTATATTTTTATTCCTTAAAGGATAAAACAGAGGAACCCCTCTGTTAGTGCACATATCACCTAAGACATGGCTGCTATATCCTATAACAAAATAGTAAACTAGGTTAGGCTCATTGTATCTAGCGCCCATATAATTTACTAAAAATGCAAATATTATCATCCCTATAATACTATGAGTAAATCCAGTTCTATGAGATGAAAATGCAACAATTATTAATACTACTCCCATAACTGTAAGCTCAGGTATATTTGAATAATATATGTTGACTAATATCAATGCTATTCCTAAACTTCCATAGGTAATTATCTTTATAATTTTACTTTTTACTGGCAATATGTATTTATTAAAGATACTTTTCGGATGATCTATGTCTGGCAAAAGTGCCGATATAACAATAACTACTATTGCCACAATACTTAGTTCACCAGGTATCTTGCTGCTCAGCGCAATTCCTACAGCCGCTCCCATTCCTGCATGAGTCTTTCCCGTCATACATTTCTCCTTTGTTTATATAATAAGACCAGCTTTATATTTATTCTATCTTATTAGTATAAATATAAAGCTGGCAAATCCTTAGTCCATAATTACTCTATTTTGAAAGAGAGGTTTTTATAACTCCAGCTGCTATTTTAGCTGCTTGAATTCCACCCTGTCCTCCATCTTCAACAATTACAGCTACTGCAATCTTTGGATCTTCCATAGGTGCAAAACCAATAAACCATGAATGAGGTTTTGCATTCACCGTATCTTGATGATCTGCTGTACCAGTTTTTCCACATACATTTAATCCACTTATATCAGCATTTCCACCAGTACCATCAGTTACAACGCCCCTCATGAACTCCTTCATAGTAGCAGCTATTTGTGGTGTAGTAATAGTTCCTATACTTTCAGGATTATAATTCATTATAGTATTTCCTGTACTTGACACTACAGAATTAACAAGGTGAGGTTTCATCATAACTCCATTATTAGCTATAGTACTTGCTACCAATGCCATTTGCATTGGAGTTGCCAAGTCTTGACTTTGTCCTATGGCACTTTGTGCCATATTGCCCTTTTCATAACTAGAATAAGTAGGAAATTTACTTTTATCTATAACAATACCATCACTAGGTATATCTCTATTGAAATAAAAGTCTTCTGCGGTCTTCTTTAACTTGTCATTTCCAAGTGTTAATCCTAAACCTCCAAATACCACATTGCTAGAATGTACATAAGCCTGCTTAAAGTTTATATTTCCTAACACTTCTCCATCAAAATTACTAAGAGATTGTTTTGAATTAAACACAAGCCTTCCATTATCTTCAAAGGTTTTATTCATAATACCATTAACATTCTCTAAGGCACTTATGGCAGTAACAGTTTTAAAGGTAGAACCTGGGGGATATAATCCAGATACTGCTCTATTTAACAATGGTCTGTTTTTATCGCTATTTATTTCTTTCCAGTTAGCAGTAAGCGCACTATCATTTGGGTCAAAAGAAGGTGCTGATACCATAGCCAATATTTCACCAGTTTTAGGGTTGATAGCTACTACTGCACCTTTTTTCCCACTGCTTACCAATGAATTATAAGCTTGTTTTTGTATATTACTATCAAGAGTAGTTATAAGATCATTACCTATCTTATCTTCTTTTTTTACTGCTCCCTTATTGGCTATAAGCTCCTGTAAATACTGCTTAATACTTAAATCATTATTTCCCATCAAATACTGATCATATTTAGATTCAAGTCCAGTTATCCCATATTTAGGATTGACATATCCTAATACATGGGCAAACATAGTACCTCCAGTGTATTCTCTCTTTTGAGTAAGTGTATTAACTCTTTCACTCTTTGTAAGAGCAATTTTGTTTCTATCATAAATAGTTCCTCTTAAAACTTCGTTTCTCTTAGCCCAGAGTCTCTTATTATCTGTATTATTAACAATTTTAGGAGCTACAGATATTTCAAAATAGGCAACATAAGATATAACAACTACAAATAGTAAAAGAAACACAAATAATACTTTTTTTACTCCAATTGAAATATCGTTCACAACTATCTTCCTCCTTCGGAAATCTTCTGAAGTACTCCTAATGCTATAAAAGTTATAATCATAGAAGTACCTCCAGCACTTACCAGTGGTAACGTAATTCCTGTAAGAGGAATCATATTTGTAACTCCACCCACTATTACTAGTACCTGAGCACCAATCATTGCACTATAGCCTACAGATAAAAGTCTTGAAAATTTATCTTCTGTAAACATTGCAGCTCTAATACATCTATAAAAAAGCAAGAAATATAGAATCATTATGGCAAATCCCATAAGAACTCCCATTTCTTCGCATATAGATGCAAATATAAAGTCTGAATCGTTTATAGGCACAAAACCTGGATATCCAAGTCCAAGCCCTGTTCCAAACAATCCACCCCAAGCTATAGAATACATTGATTGTACTACTTGGTAACTTTGGTTTGTTTTATATGGCCAAGGATTTTGCCATATCATAACTCTAAGTCTTACATGTCCAAATAATTTATAACTTACAAAAGCACCTACTGCAAATAACAGCAAACAAATTATTACATATTTAAACTTAGAGGTGCAAATATATAACATAGTTACTGATATAGAAAAAAATATGAGTGCAGAACCTAGATCCTTTTGTAATACCATAAATCCCAGTGAAACCATAACTATAAATGCTGGCTCAATAAGCTGTTTAAAATTCTTATATTTACTAAAAGCAGAGGCCAGGTAAGCAATTAAAAACAATTTTGCAAATTCAGAAGGTTGAAAGCTAAACCCTTGAAAATGAACCCAGTTTTGTGAACCATTAATATCTCCCGCTCCTACAAAAGTAGGCATAGATATAAAAATCAGTGTCAAAACAAGATATACATATCTGAATTTTATATATTTTTTAAGCTCTGGCAATAAAACCACTATAAGAATAAAACAGACAATCCCTACCACAAAAAAAATGATCTGCTTCACCGCATCTGTAGGTTTCAATCTATATATCATTACCATACCAATATTAGAAAGTATACATGCAAAAATAAGAATGTATTTATCACCATCGGGGAAAAATCTTCTTATTATAAAATTAGAGTATCCCATAAGTACACACATAACTCCTCCAATGATAAGTGCTGACTTATCAAAAGGAGTCTTTATTAGAAATAAATTAATAAAACTTATTATACCAAAAAGATATGTAACTCTAAGCAGTTTCTTTTCTTCTTTTACACTATCCATATAAAGCTCACCTATCCTATTACCTTAAATACAATGGTTCCTATTTCTATTTTATCTCCTGCACGAAGATATTCTTTTTCATTAATTTTTTCTCCATTTACTGTGGTACCATTAGTACTACCTAAATCTTCTAATATGTAGTTGTTATTTTTTAAATAAATCCTAGCATGATGACCTGAAACGTATTCTTCATGAAGAACAACTGTATTATCTTCTTTTCTTCCCATGGTAATTTCTCTGTCTATTGGAACTACAGAACCCTTTCTCATAATATTACTCATACCAGGGTCTACAACCTCTAGACCAAAAGTTTTTTTTCTCTTTACTTGCTTTTTATCACCATTTTTCATATCTTTGTACATTATTTTAAGTGCAAAGAAAATTATTAAATATATTATGCCAATAATAATTATTTTGAAAATTAAACTCAATTTATTAAGACCAGAACTCTCTAGTAATGCTCCTAAGTATAGATTATTCAGTAACAAACACTTCACCTTCTTGCAATTGTAGTATAAAGGACTAGCATACTTATCCATGCTAGTCCTAGTACAATTATAGCATCTTTTTCAAATATTGTCCTGTATAAGATAAATTATTTTTTGCTATGTCCTCAGGTGTTCCTGTACATACTATATTACCACCTTTTTCTCCACCCTCTGGTCCAAGATCTATAATATAATCTGCACATTTTATAACATCTAGATTATGTTCAATAACTATCACAGTATTACCTGTATCTACAAGCCTTTGTAATATAGCTATTAGTCTATTTACATCATCTATATGTAGTCCTGTAGTAGGCTCATCTAGTATATACAGGGTTTTTCCTGTGCTTCTCTTTGAAAGTTCATAGGCAAGTTTTATTCTCTGAGCTTCCCCTCCTGAAAGCTGAGTAGATGGTTGACCAAGCCTTATATACCCTAGACCAACATCCATTAAAGTATCTAATTTATTTTTTATTCTAGGAATATTTTCAAAGAATTTTACTGCCTCTTCTACAGTCATATTTAATATATCATCTATATTTTTACCCTTATATTTTATCTCCAAAGTTTCTCTATTATACCTCTTACCTTTACATACTTCACAAGGTACGTAAACATCTGATAAAAACTGCATCTCAATTTTTATAATTCCATCGCCCTTGCAAGCTTCACACCTTCCGCCTTTAACATTAAAACTAAATCTTCCAGGTTTATATCCCCTCATTTTAGCATCATTAGTTACAGAAAACAATTCTCTTATTATATCAAAAACGCCAGTATATGTTGCTGGATTAGACCTTGGTGTTCTACCAATAGGGCTTTGATTTATATCTATTATTTTATCAATATTTTCTACGCCTTGTATTTCTTTATGCTTACCTGGATTAGCTTTACTGTGATTTATCTTTTTATTAAGTCCTTTAAACAATATTTCATTTATCAAAGTACTTTTACCAGAACCAGAGACACCAGTTACACATGTAAATACACCCATAGGAAACTTTACTTTTACATTTTTTAAATTATTTTCCCTTGCACCAATTATTTTAATGCTATTACCATTATCTTTTCTTCTGCTTTTGGGTAAATCTACTTTCTTATCTCCATTAAGGTATTGGCCTGTTATAGATTCTTTACATTTCTTTATTTCGTCTAAAGTTCCTGCTGCAACTATCTTTCCGCCATGCTCTCCTGCACCCGGACCCACATCTACTATAAAGTCTGCTTCTTTTATAGTATCTTCATCATGTTCAACTACTACAAGAGTATTCCCTATATCTCTTAGATGCTTCATTGTTGCAATTAGTTTATCATTATCCCTTTGATGCAGTCCTATACTTGGTTCATCAAGTATATACAATACGCCTACAAGACTTGAGCCTATTTGAGTTGCAAGCCTAATTCTCTGAGACTCTCCTCCCGAAAGAGTTCTCGCTGCTCTTGTAAGATTTAAATAGTCCAATCCCACATCTATTAAAAATTTCAATCTATTTTGTATTTCTTTTATTATCTGGTTACTTATTATTTTGTCCTTTTCACTTAGTGTAATTTCATTTATAAATGTGAGTTCATCTCTAATAGGCATACTACAGTATTCAAATATATTTTTTCCTCCAACAGTAACTGCCAGTACTTCCGGCCTAAGTCTAGCCCCTTTACATTTTGGGCATGGATTATCACTCATATAATTTTCAATATCACCCTTTATGTAGTCTGATCCACTTTCCATATATCTTCTTCTAAGTTCATTTACGATACCTTCATATTGGTGATTAAACTGCATATTTTGATTGTCCTTATTATAATACACTATAAGTTTTTCACCCTTAGTCCCATGAAGTATAATGTCTAAAACCTGTGGATTTAAATCCTTTATGGGAGTATCTATACTAAATTTATACTTTTTCTGAAGAGCTGTAAGAATACTATATGTCCATGAGTCTTCCTTTAATCTTCCCTCTCCCCAAGGCGCTATGGCTCCTTCTGATATACTCTTATCTTTATCAGGTATTACCAAATCCTCATCAATTTCCATAAGTGTTCCAAGGCCATCACACCTATCACATTTACCAAAAGGGGAGTTAAAAGAAAACATTCTAGGTGCAAGTTCACCAATACTTATTCCACAATCAGCACAAGCAAAGCTCTCACTAAAGAGGATATCCTCTTTACCTACTATATTTACAATTACAACTCCTTCTGCTAATTTTATAGCTGTTTCTAAAGAGTCTGTAAGCCTACTTTTTATTCCATCTTTAATAACAATTCTATCTACTACAGCATCTATATTATGCTTTTTATTTTTTTCAAGCTTAATATCTTCACCTTCAAGTTCATACATTTCTCCGTCAACTCTTACTCGTACAAATCCATTTTTCTTTATATTTTCAAATACCTTTACATGCTCACCTTTTCTTCCTTTTACTACTGGTGCAAGTATTTGTATTTTTGTCTTTTCTGGTAATTCTAAAATCTTATCCACCATCTGATCAATAGTTTGCTGCTTTATTTCTTTGCCGCATTTAGGACAATGAGGAGTGCCTATTTTAGAATAGAGTAATCTTAAATAATCGTATATTTCTGTAACAGTACCCACTGTGGACCTAGGATTTCTTCCTGTAGTCTTTTGGTCAATTGATATTGCTGGAGATAAGCCCTCAATATATTCTACATCTGGCTTATCCATTTGTCCTAAAAATTGTCTTGCATAGGATGACAGGGACTCTACATATCTTCTTTGCCCTTCTGCATAGAGTGTATCAAAAGCTAAAGAGGATTTACCTGATCCTGAAAGTCCTGTAAATACAATAAATTTATCTCTAGGTATTGTAATATCTACGTTTTTTAAATTATTTACCTTAGCACCTTTAATAACTATTTTATCCTGCAAAGTGTTCCACTCCTTGTTTAGTTATATTCAAATAAATAACTAGTCACTATGCTAGTCTATTTCTGCTTAAGTCTCTTTTTAAGCCCTAAGACCTTATCTCTAAGCTCTGCTGCTCTTTCAAAATGAAGATCCTTAGCTGCTTGTTTCATTTCATTTTCATATTTATTTATAAGTTCTTCTATATTTTCATTATTTGCCTTTAATGCATCTTCTAAACTGTCATATTCAGCTTTTTCCTCTGAAACTTTAGATATTTCTAGTATTTCTCTTATATCTTTCTTAACTGTAGTAGGAATAATTCCATTATCTTTATTATATTGAATTTGAATAACTCTTCTTCTATTAGTCTCACTTATAGCTCTATCCATAGAACGAGTTATAGTGTCTGCATACATTATAACTTTACTTTCAGAATTTCTAGCTGCCCTACCTATAGTTTGAATAAGTGATGTCTCTGATCTTAGGAAACCCTCTTTATCCGCATCTAATATGGCAACCAGCGCAACCTCGGGTATATCAAGCCCCTCTCTCAATAGATTTATTCCAACTAAAACATCAAATTCTTTTTTTCTAAGTCCTTGAATTATCTTCATTCTCTCTATAGTATCTATGCCTGAATGCATATATCTAGTTTTAATATTCATCCCCTTTAAATAATCTGTTAAATCCTCTGACATCTTCTTTGTAAGGGTGGTAACTAAAACTCTAAAACCTCTAGCTATAGTTTCATTTATTTTTGTATATAAATCGTCTATCTGACCTTTAATTGGAAGTACAATTATTTCAGGATCTAATAGTCCCGTAGGCCTTATTATCTGCTCAGCTGTATTAGTTGAATGTTCCGTTTCATATTTTGCCGGAGTAGCACTCACAAATACTACCTCTTTAAATTTATTTTCAAATTCCTCAAATTTAAGTGGTCTATTATCAAAAGCGGATGGAAGTCTAAATCCATAATCCACCAAAGTATTTTTTCTTGATCTATCTCCACCATACATAGCTTTAACCTGTGGAAGTGTTACATGACTTTCGTCAATAAATAGTAAAAAATCTTCTGGGAAATAATCTATAAGAGTTTTGGGTGGTTCACCTATTGACCTTCCGTCCATAATTCTAGAATAGTTTTCTATACCAGTACAGTAACCCACTTCTCTCATCATTTCTATATCAAAATTTGTTCTCTGTTTAAGCCTCTGAGCCTCCAAAAGTTTATCTTCTGTTGTGAGTTCCTTCAGTCTCTTTTCCAGTTCTATTTCTATTTTATTTATAGCAACTTCTAACCTATCCCTTGATGTAGCAAAATGCGATGCTGGAAAAATAACTGAATGTTTTAATGCCCCTGTTATATTTCCCGTCAAAACATCAAACTCTTTTATCTTATCAATTTCATCTCCAAAGAATTCAACTCTTATACCTTTATTAGTAGAAGACGCAGGGAAAATATCCAGAGTATCTCCTCTAACTCTAAAGGTTCCTCTTACAAAATTTATCTCATTTCTTTCATACTGAATTTCTATAAGCTTTTTTAATACTTCATCTCTATCTTTTTCCATGCCTTCTCTTAAGGAAATAGATAGCTTTTTATATTCTTCTGGATTACCTAGTCCATAAATACAGGAAACTGAAGCTACAATTATTACATCTTTTCTCTCAAAAAGTGAAGATGTAGCTGAATGTCTAAGCTTATCTATCTCATCGTTTATAGACGCATCTTTTTCAATATAAGTATCCGTTTGAGGAACATAAGCCTCTGGCTGATAGTAATCATAATAGGATACAAAATATTCCACTGCACTATCCGGAAAAAACTCTCTAAATTCAGAGCAAAGCTGAGCTGCTAAAGTTTTGTTATGAGCTAAAACCAATGTTGGCTTTTGGACTCTTTCAATTACATTAGCCATAGTAAAAGTTTTTCCTGAACCCGTAACTCCAAGAAGAGTCTGAAATTTATTTCTCTGTTTAATCCCGTTAACCAAGCTATCTATAGCACTTGGTTGATCCCCAGTGGGTTTAAATTTTGAATGTATCTTAAATTCACCCATATTTAACCTCCATTGAACATTTGTTCGCATAATAATTTTATACTTTTGCCACAATATTGTCAAACTTTATCTAAAATTTTTTAAAGTTTATCATGCTGGCTTATTACATGTTTAATCTATTATATACGTATATAGCTAAAATTAATGGGAGTTAAAAAACCCCCACAATTATTTCTTATCTTTTTTATCTTTTTTAGCCTTCTCTAAAGTATCTTGAAAAGAACTCCTATCTAATTTCATAACCACACTATCTTTAGGAATTATTCTTGGAACAAATACTATTCCTAATCTCTTGTTTCTATTCATCTTATTATAATCAACTTGTTCAAGTTTTCCATGAACAGTTTTTATCTTAAACCATATAAAATTTGATACAGTGTTCAAAACATCTAGCATATCCTGTTCATTTACTATTTTTTTATCATTCACTTCTATAAGAAGATCACCACTTTTAATACCCATTTCAAAAGCTGGAGATGCTGGAGCTACCTCCAGAACCATAAGACCGTTATCTGAGCTCACATATTTTGGCTTTCCATTAACCTCTATGTAAGTTTGAATTTTAAGCATTATCTCATGTGCTAATGGAGTAAAAATTGCTACTATGAATTCAGCTGCCAAGTTTATTCTTCCAATTTGTGCAAATAACAGTAATATAAGCCCATAAACAGATATTCCTATTCCAGAAGAAATCACCTTTTGCTTCTTTGTCCTTGTAAAAGTAATGGCATTGTATCCTATCATTCCATAAAAAGCAAAAAATCCAATAAAAGCATCCCTTATTAAATCATGACTACTGAATTTAATTATTGGCCACCAATTTTGAATAGGGACTTGAGCACTATAAGAAATATTGGGATTGTTCATAATAAACATTAGAGCTACAGGCATTACCCAGTATCTTTTAAGTGCAAACCCACCTATAATTCTGTTATTCTTATTAGTAAAAACAGGTATTGTCCCTCTATCGCCATCTATAATCACTAATAATCCTTCTATAATGTGTAATACTGCTACAAGAGAAATTATCATTACTACATCCACTTTCAAAAAATCAAGTTGTGGAATTGGTATATGATAAACTCCTTCTATAAATTGTATAGCTACACTTATCAATGCTAGTATACCTGCTGAGTATGAAAAACATATAAATCTACTTCCAAATATCATTAGTATAATTGATATCATAAATAATAGAGTTACTGTTGTCTGACTGGTAAATACTATTCCAAGATAGGACAGTATTAAACTAGCTATTGTACCTGCAAATATTCCAAGTACAACTTGAGAAATTGTCAACTCTAAAGATGAGTTCATTTTCTCACCTATTATCATTTTCTGCATTATAACAGTTTTTTTATTTCTTGTGTACAATATAAATACTAATATAAGAAGTATAAAAATATATGGTGGTGTAATTATTGCCTGAGAAATAGATCTAAATACATACAATGCAATATTCATGAAAATAAAATTCCCCTCTCACCCAACTACTTTATCCATTGACTATTAATCCTAGGTACTCTTTGCTTTTAAAATCAATGACAAAGAGTACCTAAGTCTATGAATAATGGATTTGCCTTACTATTTCTTTTAATATACCTAATTTTCCACTTAAATACATGACTTCAGATGAAAGTTTTGCCCCATCTGAAGTCCCTATTTAGCTTCACTAAATTAATTTTATTTAACCTTAGTATTGATTACTTCCAATGCCTTTTGAAATTGTGGATCTGTATTTCTATCATAAGGCTTATTTAATAGTTCTTGTGGATATTTGACTTCAATATCAGGATTAAATCCTTTATGATTTATATTTTCGCCTAAAGGAGTATACCATTTTGATATTGTAACTTTTAATTGAGTACTGTCCCCTGTATCAAAGGTAGTTTGAACTACACCCTTACCAAAAGTTTTTTCTCCAATTAGAGTACCAGCTTTGTAGTCTTTTATTGCACCAGATAATATTTCTGAAGCACTGGCAGTATTCCCATTTGTAAGTACAACTAATGGAATTCCTATAGTATTTCCACCTTGAGATTTATAAGTCTGCTTTTTATTATTTTTGTCTACAGTATAAGTTACTGTCTTACCTTTATCTACAAAGTTTGATGCAACTTTTAAGCAGTCATCTAAAACTCCACCACCATTATCTCTCAAATCTAAAATTAAACCTTTCATTCCAGATGATTTAAGTTCATTTAGCTTTTTATCAAAGTTTTCTCCTGTATTTTCATCAAAACTAGAAATATCTATGTATCCAATACTATTTGATAACATCTGTCCTGTAACTGTGTTATATGCAATTTTTTTTCTCTTAGCAACAACATCAAAATTTTCTCTTCCCTGCCTAGCTATAGTTAAAGTCACATCTGTATTTTCTTTACCCTTCATCATAGAAACTGCTTTATTAAGATCTGTTCCTACAATTGCAGTTCCATTTACCTTAATTATAGCATCCCCTGCTTTTATGCCCGCTGTTTCTGCTGGTGAACCATCAAAGACAGAATTAACTGTGACTTTATCACTTCTATTTTCTACTTGAATACCAAGCCCAACATACTCTTGGCCCTGAATCTGAGTGTTAAATGCTTTGGATTCATTTTGATCCATAAATACTGTGTATGGATCATTAAGAGCATTAGTCATACCTTTAATTGCACCATTTACCAATGCATTGTCATCAATTTTACCATTGTAATATTTATATAATTCACTTCTTACTAAAAACAATTTTTGAAATTTCATTATTTCATTTAAACTACTTTTGTTTACTTCAACATTTCCATTAGGTAAGCTCAATGACACCCTGTTTCCTATAGAGAATGCAAGTATATTGGTTACTATTATTATAGCAACAGTACATACTACCCATTTTCTTTTATTATTTATCACTATATTCACTCCTTCATTTGCTACTACTCTATATTATTTATGTAAATATGAATTAATTATAACACTATAAAAAAATAAATTGCAAAATTCTTTTCACAATTTAAGTAATTTTGGATATGTTGATAATAAATGTTAGGCACATTCAAATAAATAACTAGTCAGTATGCTAGCCTATTTTCATATGCCTTAAGTAAAAAAAATATATTTAAATTATATTTTTTCCATTTTGAGATATCTAAATAAAATAAACTGGCATGCAAAATCATATATTATTGCATGCCATAAATCCTGTTTATTTTATTTTTCCTATAATTATAATTATTATACTATATATTTATTATAGTTTTTAACTTAGGCATATTCAAATAAATAACTAGTCAGTATGCTAGTATATTTTGAATCCTACTACGTCAACAGAACCCTCAGATAGCTCACTATCCTCGGAACCCGTTTCCTTCTATGATTAAAAATATACGTCGCATCTTTGACTTACTATTTATTTTCATATGCCTTATGCATATCTGTATTTTTTATTTTCAAGTATACTAGTTATCGGATAAATATTAAATTATAAAATTCATCTATACAATAAGGAATTTTCTAATTGCAATTATGCTACCAAGAGCTCCTATAAATATTCCTATAAGAATGAAAACCCAAGATATATTTGTAAGTACATATATAGGACTTATAAACTGCATCATTATAGATACAGAAGACGTTGCCTTGGCATATGCAATTCCGTATATATAGTATAAAATTAATACCGAAACTATAGCACCAAATAATCCTATTATCATTCCTTCAATAATAAATGGCCATCTTATAAACCAATCTGTAGCACCTATATATTTCATTATGTTAATTTCTTTACGTCTCGAATATACTGCAAGTCTGATAGTATTTCCTATAAGGAATAAAGACACACCTATCAATATAACAAATAGAGCTGCTCCAACCCATTTTACAGTTTTAGTTATAGCTGAAATTTTATTAACTAAATCTCTTCCGTCTTTAGCTTGTTCTATACCATTCATATATTTACCTTTACCATCTTGCAAAGCCGCTACAACTTTAGAAACATAATCAGGACTTTTAACTTTAACTATATATGAATTAGGGAGTGGATTATCATTTTCCATACCTGCTACTAAGCCTTTATTATTCTTTCCAAGTTGATTTTTCAAGTTTTCCAATGCTTGTTTTTTACTTTCAAAAGAAACACTTGTTACACCATCTAATTTACTTACCTTATTATAAACATTCTGCTGATCATCTATTTTTATGTCATCTTTTAATATAATCTTAACTTCAACCTGTGACTCTACATCTGTAATTCCAACTTTAACATTTAAAAGAAGCATAGCAAATGCACCTAAAATAAAAAGCGTAGCCATTACTGTAGCTGCTGATGCCAAACTTATAGTAGTATTTCTTCTTATACTCTTCAAAGCATCAATAATAAATAATTTTACTGTACTAATCCTCATCGTATCTACCCCTTTGCTCATCCCTTGATAAAATACCATTCTCAATAGCTAGAACTCTCTTTTTCATACTATTAACTATATTTTTCGCATGAGTTGCCATGAGTACAGTAGTTCCTGCTCTATTTATGTCACTTATTATATTCATTATTTCATTTGCTGTATCTGGATCAAGATTTCCAGTAGGCTCGTCTGCTATTAAAATGGCTGGATTGTTTACTATTGCCCTTGCAATTGATACTCTTTGCTGCTCTCCACCGGAAAGTTGATTTGGAAAATCTTTATACTTATCAGATAAACCAACCATTGCTAAAACTAAAGGTACTCTTTTCTTTATTTCCCTTGCACTTGCCCCAATTATTCTCATAGCAAAAGCTACATTTTCATATACATTAAGTGTAGATATTAACCTGAAATCTTGGAAAACCATACCAATCTTTCTTCTATAGTATGGAACTTGTTTTCTAGACAAAGTTGTAATATCTGTATCATTTACTACTATACTTCCTGCCGTAGGCTCAATTTCTCTCATCAATAACTTTACAAATGTAGATTTACCTGCACCACTTGGACCAACTAAAAAAACAAATTCTCCCCTTTTTATGCTTATATTAATATTTGAAAGTGCAATAACATCATTCATATAAACTTTACTGACATTTTTAAACTCAATCATTATTATTCCCCTCATTTACATTGTTTTGTTTAACCTCATATTGCGTATGTAATGATTATACCATATTTAAATGTTTTCCAAAGTCAATTTTTTATTAAAATTGTATTAACATTACTAAATATATATAATTATATTTAATAATATAGGCTTTTTCTACAGAATATTGCTGTATTCAGAGTGATTATTTTTACATAATAGTTAAAATTTTATTTATTGTATTACATTATTCAAATTAAAATTAAATTACTCATGATTAATAATTTGTTAATCTTCTCCTACTATATTATTGAATCCTTCACCCAAAACTTCACGTGCATCACTTACAGTTATGAAGGCATTTGGGTCAACCTCTTTTATGTATTTTTTTAATTTTATAAATTCATTTCTACTTAAAACTGTATATAGTATAAAAGTATCTTTCCACGTATAGCCACCTTTTCCATTGAAAACAGTACAACCTCTATCCAATTTTTCTATAATATATTTGCTGATTTCCTCATTTTTCTTACTTATTATCATTATCTGTTTACACATGTTGAAACCCTCAATTACCATATCTATTATAAATCCATGTAGTATAACTGATAGAAGTGAAAACATACCCAGATCAGCACCAAGGGTAGCACCTGCAAAAAGTGTTATGACAAGATCTACAATCAGTAAAGATTTACCAATATCAATATGTAAAAACTTATTGAGTATTTTTGCAATAATATCAGTTCCTCCAGTAGAAGCATTCTGATTAAAAACTATTCCCATTCCTATTCCACCTATAAGAGTTCCAAACAGAGTAGCTAACAGTATATTATTAGTAATCGTTGCAAATGTAAAAAATTTATCCATAATCCAAACTGAACCTGAAAGTCCTAAGCTTGAATAAATAGTCTTAGCTCCAAATTTACCTCCTATAGCACCAAATGCTACTATAAACAAAGCTGCATTTAATACAGACATCAACAGACCTACTGATAGGTGAGGATAAATTTCATTAACTATTATAGCTATCCCCATAACTCCACCTGCTGCAATTTTATTAGGCTCTAAGAAAAATTTTATGCTAAGCGCCACAATTAAAAATCCTACCGTTATCAATATATATTCTTTTATTTTTTTCATTTTATCACCTTTCAATTTTTCTTAATATTTTAAGTTTACCCTATGACTAGTGCTTATAAAATTCCTCACACTCTGCTCTTCTAAAGGTGCAGATAATAGTCACACGTCCCTGGATAATTCATCTAGACTTGATGGAAGTACAACAAACGCCCATAAAGTAAGATTCATTGATAAAATTATAACATAAATGTTAACATATGCTATTTTTATGCTCAATATACTATTTATTTTCATATGCCTAAGTTTCATTAGTTAAAATCTTAAATCTAAAAAACTTTTAAAATTTATATATAGTTTTACACTATACATAAATTTTAAACAAAAATAAACACACTGATAAAAACAATATTGTTTTTATCAGTGTCAATTGTACTGTATGAATTTCAAAATTCAAAGTAAAAGTATTAGTATTCCTAAGCTAAGTAGTTACTACTTAGCTTTTAAATTTATTCCCATCTTAACCTTATCCACTATATCTTGAGCTGTTAAATTATATGCTTTTAAAAGTTCATCCGGCTTTCCGCTTTCTCCAAATACATCTTTTATACCAACTCTAAGTACGGGAACAGGATGATTTTCTCCAGTGATTTCACAAACCGCTGAACCTAATCCACCAATTATGCTATGTTCTTCTGCTGTTACAATAATACCAGTTTCTTTTGCAGCCGAAACTATTATATCTGTATCCATAGGTTTTATTGTATGTATATTAATTACATTAGCATTTATCCCCTCTGCTTTTAATATATCATATGCCTCTAGAGCTGCATCTACCATAATACCTGTAGCAACAATTGTCGCATCTGTGCCTTCTCTTAAAATAACGCCCTTACCAATTTCAAATTTATAATCTGGTCTATCATTTATAATATTCACTGCTGATCTTCCAAGTCTCACGTAACAAGGTCCATTATATTCGATTATAGCTTTAATAACGGCCTCAGTTTCAACTGCATCACTAGGACATATAACAGTCATGTT
The DNA here is from genome assembly GCF_000246895.1 of Clostridium arbusti SL206. GTDB lineage: Bacteria > Bacillota > Clostridia > Clostridiales > Clostridiaceae > Clostridium_I > Clostridium_I arbusti. Next base: position 41,103 of record NZ_BAEV01000017.1, read on the forward strand.
AGGTATGCTTCTCATTAAAGATATATCTTCTACAGATTGATGTGAAGCTCCGTCCTCTCCAACTGTAATTCCTGCATGAGTAGCACATATCTTTACATTCAATTTAGGATAACAAATAGAATTTCTTATTTGTTCAAAAGCTCTTCCTGCTGCAAATATAGCAAAAGTACTAGCAAAGGCAATTTTACCACAAGTAGCAAGTCCAGCTGCTACTGACATCATATTGCCCTCTGCAATTCCCATATTAATAAATCTATTTGAACACGCTTTTTTGAATTCAGCTGTTTTTGTAGATTTCGATAAGTCAGCATCTAGTACAACTATTTTTTTATTTTCTAATCCTAGCTTAGCTAACGCTTGTCCGTACGCCTCTCTTGTAGCTACTTTTTTTGACATTACTTTGTCCCTCCTATATTCTCCATACTTAACAAAATAGTCTTTTTATTATCTTCCTTGAATTTCAGTTAGAGCTTTATTACATTGCTCTTTATTTGGTGCTGCTCCATGCCAGCATGCCTCATTTTCCATAAAGCTTACACCTTTTCCTTTTACAGTTTTACAAACTATCACAGTAGGCTTACCCTTAACTTTTTTTGCTTCATCAATTGCAGTTATTAATGCTGTAAAATCGTGTCCGTCTGCATCTATTACATTCCAATTAAATGCTCTAAATTTGTTGCTTACTGGTTCTGGAGACATTACATCTTCACATTTTCCATCAATCTGAAGTCCATTATGATCAACAAAAGCAGTTAAATTATCTAATTTATACTGTGCAGCTGCCATAGAAGCTTCCCATACCTGACCTTCTTCCAATTCACCATCTCCAAGAAGCGCATATACTCTATAATCCTTTTTATCAAGTTTTCCTGCAATAGCCATTCCAACTGCTGCTGAAATTCCCTGGCCTAAGGATCCTGTTGACATATCCACACCTGGTACATAATTCATATTAGGATGACCTTGTAATATAGATCCAAATTTTCTAAGTCCCTTTAGTTCATTTTTATTAAAATACCCTCTTTCAGCTAAAATGCTGTATAGAGCTGGCGCTGCATGACCCTTAGATAATACAAATCTATCTCTATTTTCATCCTTTGGGTTTTCAGGGTTTATATTCATTTCTTTAAAATATAGGGTTGTCAATATTTCTACTGCTGATAGAGAACCACCTGGATGACCTGAAGCAGATTCAGTTAGCATAGTTATAATATCTTCCCTAACCTTTACAGTGGTCTCTTTAAGAAGCTTTAAATCATTTTCCATATTTTTACCTCCTGATTTATAACTGTATATGAGCTTTAATTTGCCTTTTTTATGTGTATATATTATATTAATTATATATAGTATAACACATTTATGTATATATGATAACACATATACCTGTAAAACAACATATATTTTATAATTTATTTTTAGATATTTTAACTTAGGCATATGAAAATAAATAACAAATTAAAGATACGACGTATATTTTGAATCTTACAAGGAAACAGGTTCTGATGATAGTGGTGCTATCAAAGGGTTCTGTTAACGTAGTATGATTCATAATAGACTAGTATACTGACTTGTTATTTATTTGAACATGTCTTAGTATATAATTCATATATCCGGACAATACTATTATTAATAAATCAAATAAAAAAATCCTATTTTAGCAATAGGATTTTATATTTAAAATCATATTTAAATTGTATAATCTTTTATAAAAAACACCTTCATATTGCTAAGTCACTGAACTATTTTTATTTAACATAAATAAAATAGCATTCTAGAATGAACTAGAGTGCTATTCCAAATTTATAATTTTAAAATGGCTTCAAAAATCAGTCACCCTTAAGTGCTATACTTACAAGAAGTGCCTTATCCACTTTTTCCATGTCACTATCTGTCATGTGACCTATCTTTTCCTTAAGCCTTTTCTTATCAAGAGTTCTTATTTGTTCAAGCAAAACTACCGAATCCTTATTTAGACCATATTCCTCTGAAGAAATTTCAACATGAGTTGGAAGTTTTGCCTTATTTATCTGCGAAGTAATTGCAGCTACAATTACCGTAGGACTGTACTTATTACCTATATCATTTTGAATAATGATAACAGGTCTTATTCCACCCTGTTCTGATCCAACTACCGGACTTAAATCAGCATAGAATATATCTCCTCGTTTCACCACCATCGTCATCAGGCAAATCACTCTCCGAAAGCTTAACTTCATATTCTTTTAATTCTTTTATATCAGAACAAAAACCCATTTCACAAATTTCTAGATTTAACTCTGACATTTCCATATATCCCTTTTTCATTTCTTCTATAAAATCAACTTTTTTCTTCTCTTCTATATATAATATTATTGCTTCACGAATAAATTCACTTCTTTTTTTACAATCTTGCTTTAGTGCTTTATCAAATTCACTGCAAAGTTTATCTGAGAGGTTTACTACTAATCTCTTTGAGCTTGACATTGGACAATTAATACCTCCTATTTACCAAAACGAAAATATGTATGTACCCATTATAATTTAAAATTTGTCAATATGTCAAAGGATTTGCTTTATTTCTTCTACATTTTTCTCACAGTATATATTACACATAATTCCTTATTTTTATAACTTTTTCATTTTTTATGTAAACTCTAGGAACTCTTTTTCCAATCATACAAATCACTTCGTAATTTATAGTATTTATATGCTGAGCAATATCATCTGCATTAAACTTACAGTTTTCAGATTCTCCCATAAGAATCACCTCATCACCAACCTTAGCATTGCTAATATCAGTTATGTCAACCATGCATTGATCCATACAAATTCGTCCAACTACTGGAGCAAATTCATCATTTATAATAACTTTTGCCTTTTCAAACATAAGTCTTGTATATCCATCAGCATATCCTACGGGAAGAGTTGCTATGGTTCTGTCCTTATTACATCTGAACTTTCTGCCATAACTTATATACTCTCCCTTTTTAAGAGTTTTTATGTGTACTATGTTAGTTTTTAGAGTCATTACAGGCTTTAACTGTAGCATTTTCTTGTCTACTTCCTCAGATGGATAGTATCCATAGAGTATAATACCTGGTCTTACTCCATCAAGATGTGTATCTGGTAATTCCATTATAGCTGCACTATTAGCTATATGTCTTATCATTACTGAAACATCCTTTTCTTTAAGCTTATCATAAAACCAATTAAAGTTACCAAATTGTTTGTTAGTATATTCTTTATTCTCTTCATCTGCAGTAGAAAAATGAGAAAACAATCCTTCTATATCTATATTTGGCAACTTACTTATTTTATATACATCCTCTACACTTTTCTCATCAGGTAAAAATCCAATTCTCCCCATTCCTGTATCCAATGCTATATGTATCTTAACTTTTATATGTCTTTTTTCAGCAATTTTAGAAAGTTCAAATGCATATTCATAAGAAAATACAGTTTGTTCTATATCATATTTTAATATATCATCAGCCAAGCTAAGTGGCGTATATCCTAAAATCATTATTGGACAATCAATCCCAGATCTTCTAAGCTCTACAGCCTCACTTATAACTGCAACAGCTAGTCTCGTAGCTCCATTTTCTAGAAGCACAGGAGCTACATCAACAGCTCCATGCCCGTAAGCATCTGCCTTCACTACGCCGAAAATTTCAGAGCTTTTAGAAAGTTTTTTTATACCTCTCATATTAAATTCTAAATTATCAAGATTAATTTCTGCCCAAACCGGTCTTAAATGTTTAAACAAAGTACATCACCATCCCAAATATATCCTTTAAATTTATATTAGGCATATGAAAATAAATAATCTGTCAGTATATTTTTCTTCCTTAACTAGTTACCTATCTTCATCCACCTAAAAAAGAGTTTTGTCCACATTACAATTTGGTATAAAATTTTTATATGTTATTATAACCTTTTCTTTACCTTTGTTATCATATATAATCAATTTTTTAGGTATTTTTTTATCTATAGACACATATAAAACACCATAACTTATATTTCTATTGCTGTCAGGCATAGTAGTATTTATAAGTTCATATTGGTCATTATCTATAGTTTTAAAAGAAGTCTTTATAGTTTCATTTGTATACAAAAGATCAATAAATTTTCCTAAAAAACTTATTTTATATACATCATCAAAATTCATATCAGTTACATACTTTTGTCCATTGTTTAAATCAGTAACATAAATTTTATCTTCCTTGTATATAAGTACCCGCTCTTTATTTAACTCTAATCTATATCCTAAACCTAAAGAATATATTTGTCTACCACTGTAATTCAAATTTTGTTTATCATTTTTCACTTCAATATCCATATCTGCACTGTAGCTCTTTAAACTTTTAAAATATCCTAAGGTATCCTTCTTATTATTGTTTTTTAGACTACAGCCTATTGCAGAGAAAATAATTATAAAGGCTAACAGTATTAATAATATTTTTTTCATAAATCCCCCAAATAAGCATTCAATATTAGACATAGTAATCAAATAACTAGTCAGTATAGTAGCATCTTTAACTTTCTATTTATTTTCACATGTCTTATTATTAATACTATTCAATCCTTGTCCAAAGAATTCATATTTAATTATTAATTTTGTAATTCCTTTATCATGTATGGAATTTTATTTAATATATCAGTAGCACTTACATTAAACATTTCTCTTGATAAAATTTCACCACAATAACCGTGTAAAAAAGCTCCCGTTATAGCAGCGGTCATAGGCTTTTGTCCTTGTGCTATGAAAGAAGTTATTATTCCGGTTAGACAATCTCCCATACCACCTGAAGCCATGGAACTATTCCCTGTAGAGTTTACTACAGTTATGTTTCCATCTGTAATAATCGTATTATATCCTTTTAAAAGAAGAATAATATTATAGTCTTTAGCAAAGTCTCTTGCCACTTCCATCTTGTTTTCTTTTATGTAATCTATAGAAAAACCAGTAAGTCTAGCCATTTCTCCTAAATGAGGTGTTAACACTACAGGAACTTTAGCATTTTTTAATAAAATAAGATTATTACTTAAAACATTTATTGCATCAGCATCTAATACTACAGGACAATGAACAATTTTAAGTATAGACTCAACAACTTTAAGTGTATTTACATTGTTACCCATACCTGGTCCTACTGCTATGCAATTACTATTGTTCAAAAGCTTATCTATTCCTTCACTATCCTTATTTGAAATGGTCATGGCCTCTACAAGTTTAGATTTTAAAATAGGAAGTATATCCTCCTCACAACATAGTGTTATAAGTCCTGCTCCACTTTTTACAACTGCTTCTGTGCATATATAGGCCGCTCCTGTATAATTTTTAGAACCTGCAAAGATTAAAACTCTACCATAATCGCCTTTATGTGAATACTTATTTCTAGGTAGAACATACTTTTTAAACATATCTCTATCCGCAATAAAATTACCTTCATGATATTTATCTTCTACAAATTTTGGTATCCCTATTTTTTCAACTATAACCTGACCTGTATATTTTTCTGAGTCATAATTCAAAAATCCACTTTTATAAAGCCCTAAGGTTACAGTTTTATTGCTAACAACGCAATTCCCCATTTTATATCCATTATTGCTATCTAATCCAGATGGAACATCTATGGCTAATATATAATTTGAATTTTCATTAATAACAGATATAACAAGAGTATGCATTCCCTTAACTTCTCTTGTTATGCCTGTCCCCAAAAGTGCATCTATAGTAATATTGGAGTCAATTACAGCATTTTTTAATAGCTCTATGTCTTCTGAACTGACAACGTTAATAATCTTTACTCCTATATTTTTTAGAATAGTATAATTTGCTTTACATGACTCACTCATCTTATCTATAGTCCCTACAAGAAAAACTTTCACATCCTTGCCAAGTGCAACTAGATGTCTCCCTACAGCTAAACCATCTCCTCCATTGTTTCCAGATCCACAAATTATTGTAAAAGATTTATTATTTTTCAAATCTATATTCTTTATAATTTTTAAAGCTGCATTCTCCATCAAAATCAATTCTGAAATACCAATTTTATCTATACAATATCTATCAATACTCCGTATGACGTCACTTGACGCAAATTTCAATTAAATCACCTCTATAACAGCATATGCTATTGCATTTTCTTTACTATGTGATATACTCAAATGTATTTTATATTGACCAAACTTATTTGCTATTTGTTTTGCCTTTCCCCTTAATACTACCACTGGTTTACCGTTAGCATTTCTATCTATTTCTATGTCTCGAATACTAAACTGCATAAATCCTGTACCTAAAGCCTTTGATATAGCTTCTTTAGCCGCAAACCTTCCTGCTGCATATTCTGGTCTAAAATTCCTGCTTTTTAAATATTCAATTTCATTTTCAGTATATACTCTTTCTAAAAATAATGAGTTTTTCTCTATAGCTTCCTTTATTCTATTTATTTCCACTATATCTATACCTACTCCTACTATCATATAATAGCCTCCATTTACATCATATTGTTACTTGTACAAAAGTTTTATTAATTCAATTCCAAAATCATATTATATATATTTATTATAATATATGTGGCAAGCTATAATAAAGTTATCATTTTCAAAAGTAATAATCAATAGTTTTAACTTGACTAAAAACCGTCTTTAATTCTAAAATCTATGTATTAGGCATATGAAAATAAATAACAAGTGAAAGATGCGACGTATATTTTGAATTATACAAGGAAACAGGTTCTGATGATAGTGGTGCTATCAGAAGGTTCTGTTAACGTAGTATAATTCAAAATAGACTAGTATACTGACTTGTTATTTATTTGAAGATGCCTTATAAAAAACAAAAGAGAGGTCTCCCTCTCCTAACCTATAGAAATGCCCTTAAGTACATCATCAAAATCAGAAATATATTCATCAACATATTCACCTAGAATTTCAATTGAGTTTATAGGAGAAACGTCATTATCATATAATAATTTTGTTAATTCCTGTACTTTATATCTTTGTGGACTTATGTTGTATACACTATCTCTCTCTAAATTAATGGTTTTACCATTTATTATATCTTGTCTCTCAATTTCAATACCATAAGATTGAACTTCGCTATTAACACCATAATCATATAGCATAATATTAGATTTTGTTATCCTATACTCATATTTATATTCAGTTTCACCATTCATTATTGATTTACTAAAAGTATCAACTATATTCATTACAAATCCCCCCACTACTTAAGGCCGCGTAAATAAATAACTAGTTAGTATATTAGTCTATTTTAAATCATACTCGGTTAACAGAACCTTCTGACAATACCACTATCAGAAGAATCTGTTTCTTTGTATGATTCAAAATATACGTTCTATCTTTGACTTGATATTTATTTTCACATGCCTAACTACTTATTAAAGCTATACTAACACTGCTAATTAAAGAAAAGTGTCAGTTTATGTTATGGTGGGATAATTATTTATCCTTTAAAAGTGACATCATTATTATAAATATTTCTTTAAAACTAATATAACTAGACTAATCATTTTGTATTCTGTAATTATTTCAATAACTATTTGTCGATTTTTATATATTTCCATCACATATTTTTTTGAAATATCCTAATAAGATTTTATCCTCAATTCCTATATAATTACATATATCTTCCAATATAAGGATGCTTATTATTATAATAGAAATATCTTTTCCCCTATAATTATTAAATTCATATCTATTCTTATATTCATTTAAAATGCTCTTATTATATTTTATCTCCCTGTATATTTCCTCTAAAACTTTTATA
>NZ_BAEV01000016.1 GCF_000246895.1 Clostridium arbusti SL206
TGGGAATGTAGGAAGCAGAATTGAAAGAATAAGTAAAGATTACTAATTCGTAATAAACTATTTAACATAAGAAAGGAATTGATAAAAATGAAAGTATTATTAGTAAATGGAAGCCCACATGAAAAAGGATGTACTTATACTGCATTAACAGAAGTTGCAGAAACATTACAGAAGGAAGGCATTGATACAGAGATATTCTGGATTGGTAATAAGGCATTGAATGGATGTATAGCCTGCAAAGTATGTGTTACTAAGAAAAAATGTGTATTTGATGATAGAGTAAATGAATTTCTTGATATAGCAGCGGATTATGATGGATTTATTTTTGGATCACCAGTACACTGGGGAGCAGCAGGCGGTGCAATAACATCATTTTTAGATAGAGCATTTTATGCAGATCTTAACGGTGGCAGACAGTCATTCTATTTAAAGCCTGCAGCATGTGTCATATCAGCAAGAAGAGCTGGAACCACTGCAACTTATGATCAATTGAATAAGTATTTTGGGTTAATGCAGATGCCGATTGTTTCATCACAGTACTGGAATATGGTTCATGGTGCAACTCCGGATCAGGTAAAACAGGATTTGGAAGGATTTCAGACTATGAGAACTCTGGGAAGAAACATGGCGTTTTTCTTAAAATGTAAGGAAGTTGGTCTTAAGAATGGTGTGGAAATGCCAGAGCGAGAAGCCGGTGTGTTTACCAATTTTATAAGATAATCTTTAACTTATAATAATATAAGTTATATAGAATAGCTGATAAAAAAGCAGGAAGTGAATATTAAGATACTTATAAAAGAAATTAGAAAGGTATAGATATGGTAAAAAAGTTAATATCAATGGGTTTAGTTTGGGTTATGATTTTCACGTTAGCATCCTGCTCAAATAATGCAAAACGTACATCATCGTCACATTCTTCCAAAACAGTAGAAGGTGATGAAGTTTCAAAAAATATATTTGCAATGGATACTAATATTAACATGTCAGCTTATGGTGAACAGGCCAATGAGGCATTGGAAGCGGCAAAAAAACGAATTTATAAGTTGGAGAGTCTGTGGTCAGTTACAAAAGAAGAAAGTGAAATATATGCAGTGAATCACAGCAAAGGTAATCCTGTGGAAATCAGTGAGGACACAGCAAATATTATTTCCTTCGCACTGAAAATGGCCGATAGGACAAATGGAGCCTTGGATTTGACAATTTACCCTATCCTTACAGCCTGGGGATTTACCACAGGAAGTTATAAGATCCCAACACAGGCAGAACTTAATTCACTCTTGAAACGTATCGGGTATAAAAAAGTCCAAATGAATGGAAAAACAATAAGGCTTCCAGAAGGGACACAAATTGATTTGGGTGCTGTGGGAAAAGGATATGCATGTGATATTGTGACAGATATTCTGAAAGACTATGGAATAAAATCAGCTGTAGTAAACTTTGGAGGAAATGTAGAAGTTATTGGTTCAAAACCGGATGGAAGTAAATGGAGAGTTGGGATAAAAGACCCCAATGAAGATGGTTATATTGGAACATTGGAAACAATGGATCGCAGCATTGTCACTTCTGGGGGATATGAACGCTATTTTACAGGCGATGATGGTAAGGTGTATTGGCATATACTTGATCCATCGAATGGCAAGCCAGCAGACAGTGGTCTAGTATCAGTTTCTATTATAGGAAAAGAAAGCAAAGTCTGTGATGCACTCTCTACATCTGTATTTGTTATGGGATTACAGAGAGCCACAGAAATATTGGCGTGAAAACAGTAATTTTGACATGATTTTATTGACGGGAGGAAATGAATTGTACATCACAGAAGGATTGGAGAAACAATTTACTCTGAACGAAGCTTATAAAGGGATGTCCATTCATGTTTTAAGAAAATGAAGAGAGCAAAAATTTTGATTTTATTTTGTGCCCTGCTGTTTATTGCGGGCATTGTAGGCAGCGTCTTGCTATTAAGGGATTCTGATAGTACATTGGTTGAAATTGTACAGGATGGCGCTGTTTTGTATCAATTAGATTTATCAAAGATAAAAGAGAAGACAATAGAAATTGAATACAAGGGGAAAAAAAATACCGTTCAAGTAAAGGACAATAAAATTCGTGTTCTAGATGCAGATTGTGCAGATCAGATATGTGTAAAGATGGGCTATCTGAAATCAAAGAATCTGCCCATTGTCTGTTTACCAAATCATTTGGTAATAAAATATGTAGATAAAAGTAAAGATATAGATGTGATGACAAATTAGGGGATATATTTATGAAAGTAAGCAAATTATTAGAATTGTCTTTATTAGCAACTATGGCTCTTACAATCTTTATTATAGAACTTAGAATTCCAAATCAGATACCAATACCTGGAATAAAATTAGGGTTGGCAAATATTGTAACTATTTATGCAGTGTATCGATATGGCCCTAAGGAAGTATTGATGTTGGTGTTAACAAGAACTATATTAGGTGCATTCTTTAGTGGTCAGATTATATCATTGGCATACAGTCTGGCAGGCGGCTTACTATGCCTGGTTGGAGTGATGCTACTTCGATGGATAATACCGGAAAAGAATATATGGATTTGCAGTATTTTAGGAGCTGTTTTACATAATATTGGACAGATTGTAGTAGCAATTCTAATAACTGGAACATTAGCGATTATTGCCTATCTTCCTCTTTTAATTGTTTCAGGATGTATTGCAGGAACTTTTACTGGATTATGTGCACAGTTAATCATAAACAGGGGCTGGAAAAGAAAATATGCTGATGAATCATAAGTAGATATGGATAAAATATATAAATAACTGTAAAATGGATCAAATTGTTTTATTAAGATACCAATATAAAGGAGATGAATCATTATGAAGAAAAAAATGCTAGGTGTTGTTTTGCTTGTTATGTTGATTTGTTCTATGACTGCATGTGGAAATGATAACAGGAGGAGAAGTAATAGTTCTGTACAGAAAAATGCAAGTGGTGAACAGGCAGTAAAAGAAAACAGTAAAATTTTAGTCGCATACTTTACTCGTGCAGATAATATGGATCAAGCCCCAAGGGTGGATGCAGTCAGTCGTGCTAGTTTTAATGTAGAAAATGGAGAGGTTTCTGGTAATACAGAAGCTGTTGCGAAATATATTCAGGAAGCAGTTGGTGGAGATTTATTTTCCATTAAGACAGTAGAACCATATCCGTTGAATTATGATGACAATGTAAATGTAGCATCAGAAGAACAGAAGAATAATGCAAGACCAAAACTTTCCACACATGTAGAAAATATGGATAAATATGATGTTATCTTTATCGGTTATCCAAACTGGTGGGGTACGCTTCCAAAACCAGTATTCACTTTTTTAGAAGAATACAATTTATCAGGAAAAACCGTGATTCCATTTGCTACACATAGAGGAAGCGGGCTTGGAAGCGGTCCAAGAGATATTTCAAAACTTTCTCCGAATTCAAAGATTCTTGATGGTTTTTCTGTTCGTGGTGAAGATGCAATAAATTCAAAGGATGATGTAAATGAATGGCTAAAGGATTTGGGAGTGTTAAAGTAAACTGGAAAGTAGGTTTGAGAGTGAAGAAAGAAACAATCGTAAAGCTATACGTTGATGTTGCTATGACAGTGTTCTTTTTTATTATGCTGTCCTACCAGTTGACGGAAGATATAATACATGAAATTATGGGTATGCTTGTATTCATATTGTTTATTGTGCATAACTTTTTGAATAGAAACTGGTATAAAGCGTTAGTTAAAGGAAGATATACTGTAGTTCGTATCATCCGCACTGTAGTGAATATGCTTCTGCTGGCAGCGGTTCTGGGAATTGTGATAAGTGCATTTTCAATTTCACAGATTGTAATTCCTTTCAGTAAATGGATTGATATACCATATGCTAGAGAAATTCATATGTTCTGCGCATACTGGGCATTCATTTTGATAGCAGTCCATATAGGACTACACTGGTCAATAATGATTGGCATGGTATGTAAGAAGAACAAAGAGAAAGAACCGGGGCTTTGGAAAAACTGGTCTGCAAAAATAGTAGCTGCCTTTATTGCACTTTATGGTATTTATGCTTTTGTAAAAAGAGAAATCGGCTCCTATTTATTATTATACAATTCCTATGCCTTCTGGAATTTTGAGGAATGGGCAGGATGGTTTTTTATAGACCTTTTTGCCATGATGGGGCTGTGTATTTTTTTTACATATTATATAATAAAGTGGATTCAGAAATTAAAATATAATTGAGTTTACTTTAATCCACTAGAAAAACGGATTCTTAACAGGAACGATTAATAAGGATACCAAGTTTGGAAAAGGAAATATCATTGTGAAATCTTTGCACAGCGTGCAAAAGAGATACTTGATACATTAGACCGTCTTGATAAAAATAGAGGGATACGAAGAACGAGTTCTTAAGTATGAGAAAAAATTGAAATAGTGTATAAAGTTTAATGAGATACTAATAAACAGCCTCACCATCAGAAGACATAGTATCTGATGATAAGGTTGTTTTTATTTTATCCCAGCTTGTGTATTTTTTGAGATTTTTTTCTGACATATCGGATATTGTCAGGGATATCTTCTTCCTGCATTGCTCTTGGCACAGCAGTTGTACCGGCAGCCTTTGCTGTTTCATAATACCAGCATTTGTATTTTAGTACATCAAGGGTGTCCTGTAATTGGGCTATTTGAGCCTCTACTGCCTTTCGCTGCTCTTGAAACATATTTAATCGCTGATCAATTGTTTCATCGCCTTGCATTGCCCATTCAACAAAAGTCTTTATATCTTTAAGTGACATGCTGGTTTTTTTCAAACAGTCTATCATGAACAGCCACTCAAAATCTTCATCTTTAAACATTCGGATGCCGTTTTCGCTACGGTCAACAAACGGAAACAGTCCTTCTTTGGCATAAAAGCGGAGAGTATATGGGGAAATATTAACCTTTTTTGATATTTCACTGATTGTATAATACATAAGTTTCCTCCTGAAATAATTTATAAAAAGCTCTTGACTTAGAGTATACTATCAAGTTTAAGATAATAATATCACATGTGAGAGTATGTGTAAATATTCATGATGAATTAAGGAGGAACACTATGAGTTTTAATATGTATGTACCTACAAAAATTTTATTCGGAGCAGGAATGCTGAATCAGCTTCATGAACAGGTTTTGCCAGGAAAAAGAGCAATGATTGTCATTTCTAATGGAAAGTCCACAAGAGCAAATGGTTATCTGAACCGTACAGAAGAGGAATTGAAGAGTGCGGGTGTTGAATCTGTCATATTTGATAAGGTTCAGCCCAATCCATTGAAAGATACAGTAATGGAAGGTGCTGCTTTTGCAAAAGAAAATGGCTGTGACTTTATAGTGGCTCTAGGAGGTGGAAGCTGCATTGATTCTGCTAAAGCCATGGCAGTTATGGCAACAAATGATGGCGATCTGTGGGATTATATCGGTAGTGGAACAGGTAAAGGTCAGCCTATTACCAATAATCCATTGCCTATAGTAGCTATAAGTACAACTGCAGGAACAGGTTCTGAAGCAGATGCCGGATGTGTGGTAACGAAACCTGAAACAAATGAAAAATTGGGATTAAAGACACCACTAATTTTTCCAGGGTTGTGTATCGAAGATCCAGAACTTATGACAAGTGTGCCAAAGAACTTTACTGCATATCAGGGATTTGATGCATTGAGTCATAGTTTAGAAGGATATGTATCAAAATTTGCAAATCTGATGAGTGACATGTATGCAATCACTGCTATAGAAAATGTAGGACGTTTTCTTGCTCGTGCTGTCAAAGATGGTAATGATATAGAAGCTAGAGAACATGTAGCATTTGGAAATATTTTATCCGGAACTGTTATGTGTGTTGGAACAACATCCAGCCAGCATTCACTTGAACATGCATTATCAGCTTATCATCAAGAGCTTCCACATGGAGCAGGACTGATTATGCTATGCCGTGCATATTTTACAAATATCATTGAAAAGCATGTTTGTGACGAACGTTTTATAGGTATGGCGAAGGCAATAGGTATGGAAGAAGCTAGTGAGCCAATGGATTTTATTAAAGTTCTAAATAAACTATTGGAAGATTGTGGTGTGGCAGATTTAAAGATGAGTGATTATGGAATTACTCCAGATGAATTCTCTAAGATGGCAGACAATGCCATGGGACCAATGGGAGGCTTGTTTGCTTGTGATCGTGTACAGTTGACTCGTGAAGATTGCATTTCTATTTATAAAAAATCTTATAAATAATAAGTAATAAGGAGAAAATTAGTTATGAAAAAAATTATATTGATTTTACTATCTTTCATGCTGGTACTTTCCACCGTAGCTTGCACAAACAATAGTAATAAATCCTCTGCTACTGGGCAGAACGAAAATACTTCTTCAAATTATGGTGTACTGAGAAGTATATAATAATGAGATTCTTTTTTGTACTACACTTTCAGCAACTTTTTTTTATAAATTGAGTTCTAAAATATATGCATATGGAATATGTGTGCCAGGAACAGAAAAGTATATTCTTTCATTATAATAGGAATATGGGTATGAAATGTAGTATTTGTTTATTGATACTTTTAAGTTTTCCTATAACAGTAATACATACGTCTATATATTTAGTTATGAAATATACAACAATGATTGTTAAAGCTTTTCAATCCCATAAAGTCTAAAAGAATTGAAATGTTATTGCGTAATAGTATAAATCATAAGAATTCCATGACCCACTTACAACAGAGGGGTACACTTTTACGCAATAACAATAATTCTGTGTATTAGTTCAACTTTCTATCAAAACACATGTGGAGTGCGTTGCAATGTGCTGTAAAAAAATATAGAATGTATATGGTAATATGTATCTTTTTTTATAGTAAAGAGCATTCCACCTTATTAGGGTAGAATGCTCTTTACTATATTGTCATAGATAATATAGTGTCATATTACACAACTGTTAGTGAATATAACTTATTGGTATATGGTAGATACTAATACTTAAGATGTTTTAAATTTACGTCTTCTTCTAAAGAACAATAGTGAAATAAAAATAACCAATGCCAATCCTAAAATTGTGTATGCTATGTTCGAATAGATATCCATAAAATCTAAAATAGTTTCCCAGGACTCACCTAGGATTGCACCAGCACATACAAGTACTATATTCCATATTAATGTTCCGGCTGTAGTATAGAGTACAAAGAGACTGAATTTCATATTTGCCATACCTGCGGGGATGGATATAAGGCTTCGTACTAATGGAATCATCCTACAGAAGAAAATAGTTCTGTATCCATATCGATTAAACCATGAATTAGCTTTATGAATATCACTTACTTTTATTCTAAGGATATGTCCCCAGCGGTTTACTATATTTTCAAGTCTTTGTACATTAAGTAGATGGCCTATTCCATAAAGTATAATGGCTCCTAAAACAGAACCTGCAGTAGCGGATGTTACTATACCTATAATAGTCATACTGGTATTTGTGGTCATAAATCCTCCAAAAGTAAGAATTACTTCTGATGGTATGGGTGGAAAAACATTTTCAAGTAAAATCATGAGAAAAGTTCCCAAATACCCAAATTGCTCCATAAAATTTGTGATCCAAATTTGCATCTTAATTACCTCGCTTATAATTTATGTTAAATTTATTTTTGGAAGCTTTGTCTTTTGTTATTCATAGAATATGGTTCCGTTATTAGGATTTAACCTGACTAACTTGGTGTAAGTCTCCCACGCACTCTGTGAAAGTGATTCGCACCAAATTAAAATTTGGGCTCTCTACTTTTCTTCAAGTGGGAGTCCAACGCCAAGTAAGTCATGCATTCGCAGTTCTAAAATTCAGATGGGGTAAAAGAATCCCCACCTGAATTAAGAACTTGCTTCAATGTGTTTTTATCCGATGACTAGTGGCTGGATAATTCACCTAAACTTTGTAGGCGCCCAACAAACTTCCACAAAGTGAAATTTATTGATCATTATTTATATGAAAATGCATATTTCTATGCAGGTATTATAGCATTTTTATCTTAAAAAGTCAGTAAATATTCTGAATTTACAGAACTTAATGGATTGGAATCAGAAATATTTATAATCTGTTATCAATTTGTTATTATAATGCTAACATTTAGAAAAAATATATATAATTAATATATAGGTATAAAAAACCTTGAAAAAGTAAAAAAAATTACTCCTTCAGGTTTTTTATTTTTATTATGGATATAAAGAAGAATAAATATAGTAAAAATTGCAAATATTTAATATATATTAAAATATCAGATTAATAGGGGTGATCCAATGATTTTAGAAGTACCTAAAATTGAAAATATTCAGTTTCCAGGAGGAAATGTAAATATTAAATTTGATGAGTTTAATAAGAAAATTAAAATTGTAAGTTTTGAAGGAGAGGTTAAAAATTTAGTTGATAGATTGATTACACTATCAAGTAAGAATAAAGTAGGAAAGATTTTTTATGTATCTACTAAAGAGAAAATTGAAGAATTTAAAGCTGAAGGATTTATTATGGAAGCTAAGGTTTATAACTTTTTAAATGGGAAGCCAGGTTATTTTTTATCTAAGTTCATTACAGCTGAGCGGAAGATGAGTATGGTTATTCCAGAAGAGGAAGAAGTTTTGATTAAATCAAGGGAGTATGCAGATGAAGATTATAAATATGATACATATAATCAGTATTTAATTAGGAATGCATCTAAAGAAGATGCAAAGCAATTAGCAGAACTTTATGATAGTGTATTTGAAACGTATCCATCACCTATGAATAATTCAGATTACATTAAGTTTGTAATGGATCATAATGTGTTTTTTAAAATAGCAGTTTATGAAAATAAAATTGTTAGTGCGGCATCTGCTGATATGGATCCAACTAACCTAAATGTTGAAATGACTGATTGTGCAACGGATAGAGCGCACAGAGGTAATGGTTTAGTGGGACGACTGATTTTTGAACTTGAAAAAGAACTAAAGAATAAACAGTATAAAGTGCTTTATAGTATGGCAAGATCTATTTCTACAGGAATGAATATTGTTTTTTCTAAACACGACTATGAATATAGCGGAAGGTTAGTTAATCACTGTCACATTTGCGGACAGTTTGAAGATATGAACATTTGGGTTAAGGTATTATAGTAGGTTTAGCAGGAAAGACACATAAAATTTCACATATTTATAGTGAAATTTTATGTGTCTTTAGCTTTTCATGCATTAAAGGTTAATACCTCCACCACTAAGCGAAGCGTAGGTAGGACTTTTCAATCAGATGGGGTAGAGTCCCCACCTGATTTCCCCATGTTTCAGCTTGCTGAAACGAGTTCACTGTATTTTAGTAGAATTTGATAGTGTTGATTTTTCACTATATTAACTGATCAGTATATATATTTAACAAAAACCATATTTTTGATGTTATAATAGAATATAAACTGTATTGTAAATTTAATTAAATTAATACAAAAAATAAAAAATTACCACATGAATGGGGAAAAACTATTCTATATTTACTTAAATAGCATGCAAGTAAAAGTTAGATTGGCAGCATCATCGATTATAAAAAGTGAGGTACTAAATGATGAAAAATAAGATAAATGTAGGAATAGGATTTGTAAGTGGTCGAAAAAGTTTTAAAAATGTTGTAAAAACATATATTGATAGTTGGAATGAATCAAATTCATTAGAAAATGGAAAAATTGCGATTCATTTATTTGTTGCATATGACCTAAAGTATTCAAATACAAAAGTTGGAGATTATACAATCACTGATGAAGGAATTCTGAACACAGTAGTTTCCGCTCATTATATGAGCGATGCATCAATAGAAATAGAAGCACAAATCCTAGTGAAAAATAAGGTGTTGACTAATAAAGAAGCAAAACTTCTCTTTGGTCAAGGTTATGGAATGAAGAGAAATGCTATTCTGTATCTTGCAATAAAGTATAATATGGATTATTTGATTTTTCTTGATGATGATGAATATCCTATAGCCACCGTGAAAATAGCTAATAGTACCTTTTGGATGGGGCAATCGGTAATAGCGGATCATATAGAATATCTTAATAGTTGCGATATTACACATGGTTATCATTGTGGTTATGTTTCACCAATTCCACAGATTAAATGGAACAATAAGCTTTCAGAAGAAGATTTTAAACTATTTATTGAAGCCATAAGTAATGATATTATCAATTGGGATTCTATTAAGGATAAGATGAATAGTGGAGGAGTCACTTATGGGGATCTTTCAATTATATATGGGAAAAAGGGGAAAGTGGTGCAGGAGATAAATGGTATGAAATTTATCTCAGGGTCTAACCTAGGACTTAATTTAAAAAATTGTAATAAATTATTTCCGTTTTACAATCCTCCTGGTGCAAGAGGCGAGGATACTTTTTTAAGTACCTGTATTGGTGATTGTGACGTAACAAAAATTCCATGTTATGCCTTTCATGATGGTTTTTCCTATTATCAGCATTTGCTTAAGGGAGTACTTCCAATTAAGCTCAAGGAAATATCAGTGGACGACAGTTATGTTGTGAAAAGATTTCTTAAGGCATCCATTGGATGGATTCGTTATAAACCACTGTTAACTTACATAACCAACCAAGAAAATTATAATTCAGAGATTATTAAAATCAGAGAGAACTTAACAATTGCAGTACCTAAAATTTGTGATTATTTCAAAAATAAAGATTTTGAACGTGTTTTGACAGAACTTGAATACTATAATAATCATGTGGAACAGCACTTTAAGGATTTTCAAAATACAAAGCTAGCATGGATTAAAGTAATGGAATTTTTGAAGTGTTACTAATTTAAATTTAATTGGAAGTTATAATATTAGTAGAAACCATCCAATCATTATAAGATTGGGTGGTTTTTTATTATAAATAAAAAATTATTTTCCACTCTAAGGATTTAGGGAGATATTGATACATAATGAAATATATGATAAACTTTCATCAAAGTATTCGCTATAAGGCATGTGAAAATAAATAACAAGTCAAAGATGCGACGTATATTTTGAATTATACAAGGAAACAGGTTCTGATGATAGTGGTGCTATCAGAGGGTTCTGTTAACGTAGTATGATTCAAAATAGACTAGTATACTGACTAGTTATTTATTTGAATGTGCCTAAATATAAAAAGGTGCAATTTAATATGAAATTAGTTATTTTTAGTGTATAGATTAATTTACCAGAAAAATTTAACATTGAGGTGTTATTTATGAATAGATATGAAGATAATGCTGTTAAAGAATTAATGAATTGGCAGAAAGAGATGATGAAGAAGTCTGGTATTATAGAAAATTTTACCAAGGGTACTCAAAATAAGATAAATAATATTATTCCTGATAAAGTCCATACCATAATAACGGAAGCAATAAAGAATATGATAAAGGCAGTACTTGTGGGATCTGAATATACCACCTCTTTACCGTTGAAAGATGGATCTCTTGAAGATAGAGAAAACATGATTAGAGAGAAAATTGATTTTTATAAAAAGTCAGCGGCTGTTAGTGGAGCAGGTACTGGAGGTGCAGGTTTTCTGCTAAGTTTGGCAGATTTTCCTATACTTTTAAGCCTTAAGATGAAGTTTTTGTTTCAGTGTGCAAGTTTATATGGCTTTGATGTAAAAGATTATAGAGAGAGATTATATATACTTTATATATTTCAACTTGCTTTTTCCAGTCAGAAAAAGAGGAATGAGACTTTTAATATTGTTAAGAATTGGGATGATTATTCAAAGACATTGCCAATAGATAAAGAAGCCTTTGACTGGAGAGAATTTCAACAGGAATACAGAGACTATATGGATATTGCAAAGCTGCTTCAGATGGTTCCTGGCATTGGAGCTGTGGTGGGAGCTTATGCAAATTATAAACTTATGAATCAGCTTGGAAAAACTGCAATGAATGGATATAGATTGAGAATTTTTAAATTTAAGTAAGGTAAATAAATGCAAAAGCATTCAACCTTTAAAGGGTTGAGTGCTTTTTATTACTAATAGAATTATATGATAATAATTGCCAATAAAATTGAAAAAAATGAGAAATATACTATAATTATATTTAGTAGAGTATAATTGTAAAGGGAAAAGAAAAATATATTATAGTTTATAAATGTTTGAAGAATGGGAAATATACTACAATAAAGGGGTTAAAAGTAATGAAAATATTAGCATATAGTCATAGACCAGATGAAACAGAATATTTTAAAGAATTCAGTAAAAAGTATAAGGTAGAGGTTGTACTATGTGAAGAGGCACCAACTATGGAAAATGCAGATTTGGCAAAGGGCTTCGACTGCATTAGTATTATAACAACCATGATTTCAGATAAATTAGTAGAAAAATTTCATCAGGTTGGAGTAAAGTTTATATCTACCAGAACCATCGGTTATGATCATATAGACATTAAAAAGGCCAAAGAGTTAGGTGTTCATGTAGGAAATGTGACTTATTCACCAAATAGTGTGGCTAATTATACTGTTATGATGATTCTTATGGCAACACGAAAAATGAAATCTATTATGGAACGCAGCAATGTACAAGATTATTCTTTAAAAGGTGTTCAAGGTAAAGAATTACAGAACTTAACTGTAGGCGTTATTGGTACAGGAAGAATTGGGCAAACAGTTATTAAACATTTAAGTGGATTTCAATGTGAAGTATTAGCCTATGATTTATATGAAAATGAAAAAATAAAGCAATATGCTAAATATGTTGCATTGGAAAAGCTTTTTAAAAGCAGTGATATTATTACAATGCATGTACCTGCAACAGAAGATAACTACCATCTAATTGACAAGAGCTCCATAGCAACAATGAAAGAAGGAGTATTTATTATTAATACAGCCCGTGGTTCTCTTATTAATACGAGTGATTTAATTACAGGTATTGAGCAGAAAAAAATTGGTGGTGCAGCTTTAGATGTAATTGAAAATGAATCAAATATTTATTATAAGGATTTAAAATGTGAGATATTAGATAATAGGGAATTGGCAATTTTAAAATCTTATCCTAATGTAATTGTGACACCACATACAGCTTTTTATACTGATCAAGCTGTAAGCGATATGGTGGAGCACTCTATTTTAAGTTGTATTTTATTTGTGGATGGTAAAGAAAATCCTTGGCAAGTTGCATAAAATTAAGGGATTGTCTCAAAATACATTAATAGTATTAGGGACGTCCTTTTCTATTTATACGATAACTAGCCGCTGTAACACTCCACCGCACTCTGTGAAAGCGACCTAATACAAAATATATTTAATACAATATATAGTGATAAAATGAGGAAAACATACTATATATAGGGTGGCATATGTTTAAATTCATAATTTTAAAGTTGCGTTTAAAAAATTTTCCACTTATAATAAATTGTAAATAATTTTTATCTAATAATAAAAATTATTTATATAAATTAATATAAGGCATGTGAAAATAAATAACAAGTCAAAGATGCGACGAATATTTTGAATTATACAAGGAAACAGGTTCTGATGATAGTGGTGCTATCAGAAGGTTCTGTTGACGTAGTAGGATTCAAAATAGACTAGCATACTGACTAGTTATTTATTTGAATATGCCTAAAGAAGAAAAGGATTGAAATATGGATATAAAAATAAAAAAGAGAAATGGTAAGTATGAAAAATTGCAAGTAAATAAGACTAAAAAGATGGTTAGTCTTGCATGTGATGGAATAGAGGGCTGTGATCCAATTGAATTGGAACTTGATTCTAGGATACAGTTTAGAGATGGTATGAGTACAAAAGAAATTCAAAAGATACTAATTCAAACAGCTATAGAAAAAGTGATTCAGACAGAGAGAGATGAATATGGAAATAGTTCCAAGAAAACTAATATACATTGGCAGTATGTTGCTGCAAGATTACTTGCCTTTGATTTATATAAAGAAGCTAAGATAAATAGGAATTATAATCATTTTGGATATGGTGATTTCAGTAGTCTTGTAAAGAAATTAGTAGATATGAAGCTTTACGGAAAATATTTAATTGATAACTATTCTGATGAAGATATAGAGGAGCTTTCTGCATACATAGTATCTGATAGGGACGAGCTCTTTAATTATGAAGGCTTAAAATTATTAAATGATAGATATCTTATAAAGGGATACCAGGGTGAAATATTAGAACTTCCTCAAGAGAGATTTATGTGTATAGCTATGCATTTGGCTATACCAGAAGGTGATAAAAGAGTTTTTTATGCAAAGAAATTCTATGATTTGATGAGTCAATTGAAAATGACTGTTGCAACACCGACGCTAGGAAATGCAGGTACACCTTTTTATCAATTAAGTAGCTGTTTTATATCTACAGTTGGAGATAATCTTTGGTCTATTTATGATGTAAATCAGAAATTCTCTCAGGTTTCTAAGCATGGTGGAGCTCTTGGAATATATCTTGGTAAGATAAGAGCGCTAAATAGCGAGATAAGAGGTCATAAAAACGCATCGGGTGGAGTTATACCTTGGGTAAGACTTTATAATGATACTGCAGTGGCTGTAGATCAACTTGGAAAACGTAAAGGTGGAGCAGCTGTAACACTAGATGTATGGCACAAGGATATATATGATTTTCTAGATATTAGAACTAATAATGGAGATGACAGGAGAAAAGCCCATGATGTTTTCCCTTCGGTAAGTATTCCAGATTTATTTATGGAGAGGCTTGAAAAAAGAGAAAATTGGTCTTTGTTTGATCCTTATATGATTAATAAAATAATGGGCTATAAAATAGAAGATTATTTTGACGATAACAATAGAGAATTTACTAAGAGGTATTTGGAATGTGAAGCCAATGAAGAAATTCCAAGGGAAACGGTTCCTGCACTTGATATAATGAAAAAAATAATGAAAAGTGCAGTAGAAACAGGTACTCCCTTTATATTCTTTAGAGATACTGTAAATAGGGCTAACCCCAATAAACATGCTGGAATGATATATGCATCTAATCTATGCCATGAAATAGCTCAAAATATGAGTGAAAGTGAACTCATAAGTGAAGAGGTAACGGATGAAAATGGCTTCACGGAGGTTGTACAGAGAATTAAAGCTGGGGATATGGTAACCTGTAATCTTAACTCTATTAATCTTAGTAAAGTTGATAAAGAGGAATTAGCTAAATCAATTCCACTTCAAATTAGAATGCTTGACAATGTTATTTCACTTAATAAACTCCCTGTAATGGAATCCAGAGTTACCAGCGATAAATACAGAGCCATAGGGCTTGGAACTAGTGGATATCACCACTATTTAGCTAATAACAAAATTAAATGGGAAAGTGATGAGCACATAAAAATAGCAGATGAACTGTTTGAAGAAATAGCCTATCAGGCAATCAAAGCATCTATGGAGCTTTCTAGGGAAAAGGGTAAATATCCTGAGTTTGAAGGTTCGGAATGGCAAACGGGAAAGTATTTTGAAAGAAGAGGTTATACTTCTGAAAGATGGCAAAAGTTAAAAGATGATGTACAAAAATATGGTATGAGAAATGGATATATAACTGCAGTTGCACCTACGGGAAGCACTTCTAATATTGCCAATACCACAGCAGGTATAGATCCTGTATTTAAAAAGTTTTTTATAGAAGAGAAAAAGGGAAGTTTTACTCCTAAAACTGCTCCAGATTTAAATGAAGAAAATTTCTGGTATTATAATGAAGCCCATACTATTGATCAACAATGGTGTATTAAAGCCTGTGCAGCAAGACAAAGGCATATTGATCAATCACAAGCCTTTAATTTATATATTACCCCAGAGGTAAAGGCAAGAGATATATTAAATATGTATGTTCAGTCATGGAAACAAGGGCTTAAAACTATTTATTATATAAGAAATAAATCCATAGAAATGGATGAATGTTCAAGTTGCTCAAGTTAAGGTATGTAAAAAATAATAAGTCAAAGATACTAATATACTGACTGATTATTTTTTGAAGAGG
The DNA here is from genome assembly GCF_000246895.1 of Clostridium arbusti SL206. GTDB lineage: Bacteria > Bacillota > Clostridia > Clostridiales > Clostridiaceae > Clostridium_I > Clostridium_I arbusti. The sequence goes on from NZ_BAEV01000016.1 coordinate 15,987, forward strand.
ACTAATATGAGGAGTGAGGTTTATGTTAAAAAAGATGATTTTCAACGAAAAAGGTAATCGTGGAACTGAAAGTATGATAAATGGAAATACTACTAATTTAAGAGAGTGGAATAGAATAAAATATGATTGGGCCAGTGATCTTTATAGAGTTCTATTAAATAATTTTTGGATACCAGAAGAAATATCTTTAAATGAAGATATTAAGCAATTTCCTTATCTAACGGATGGAGAAAGAAATGCTTTTGATAAGATAATTTCATTTTTGAATTTCCTTGATTCTATACAAAGTGAAAATCTTCCCAATGTATCCAGATATATAACAGCACCGGAGGTATCTTCTCTATTGAATATTCAAGCTTTTCAGGAGGAAATACATGCTCAAAGCTACTCTTATATTCTTGATACTGTTACAAATCCAATAACTAGGGATAAGATATATGATGAGTGGAGAGAAGATAAGCATCTTTTAAAGAGAAATAAATTTATTGCAGGAATATATCAAAAATTTAATGAAGAATCAGACACTGAAAATTTTTTAAGAACAATAATGGCTAATTATATATTAGAGGGAATCTATTTTTATTCTGGTTTCAGTTTCTTTTATACCTTGGCAAGACAGGGGAAAATGACAGCTACGAGTACTATTTTTAAGTATATAAATAGAGATGAAGTAACTCATTTAATATTATTTCAGAATATAATTAAAGAACTGAGAAAAGAAAACCCTGAAATCTTTACAGAGAGCATGCTTGAAGAATTTAGAACTATGATGAAGACTGGTGTAGAACATGAAATTGAATGGGGACAGTATGTTACAAATAACGAAATACTGGGACTTAATGATGAACTTATAGAAAAGTATATAAAATATATTTCAAATTTGAGACTTACCGCTATCGGTATAGATCCACTTTATCCTGAAATTACAAAGCATCCAATGGAGTGGATTGATAGTTTTTCAAGACTCAACAGTACAAAAACAGATTTCTTCGAGGCAAAGGTTACAAATTATACAAAGGCAGCAGCTTTTGACTTCGATGATTTAGATTAAATAAAATATAAGTTAAACTTATTTGTGAAAATGGTAGAGGGCTTAGTGATTGAGCTCTCATTATTTTTTTCATATTGAAAAATATTTTATGAAATCAGTATAAATTATATTTATAGAAATAAATATGTATGGATAGAGATATTAAAGGAGATATTAAATATCCATGTGTAATTCAAATCTAAACACTCCAAATTTTCTAGATAAAGTCAGAACTGATAAAGGTATAGATGATTTAAAGGATTTTTTTCAGCAATTAAGTAAAAAAGATTTGAAAAAATCAATAAATTTTATCAATGATGAAAACTTACAGTTTGCTACTCTATTTATTCTTAGAGAAGATATTGAAAAAAATAATTTAATTGACAGTTTACTTCAAAGGAATAAAACTGCATTAGCTATTATTAAAGAGATATTAACAGATAAAAAAAGTAATTTGGCATCAAAACAGGTATCTTTTGATCATGTACAGATAATTCATTCAACATTGAAGTGGATACTGGAAACAGGATTCCGTGATGATGGAATGAATGATGAATACGACCAAGTTTTAGATATTACTTCCATACTTTTGACAAAGGTATATATGGATAAAACGGTACTACCTATTATAGCAGATATGATTTTTGATAGGCATAAAAGAGGATATCTAATCCATGATTTGGTATGGGCCTTTTTTCAAGCAAGAGATCCGCAGAGCCTAATGATTATTGGAGAAAGATTACTATCGTCTAATGAAGAAGATGTTAAAACAGCATGCAGATTGCTGAATTTTATACCAAATATAGATAAAGATAAAAATAATACCAGAGAAGATAAATATTCAATATTTTTGGGGTGGATTAAAGAAAATAGTCCATTCTTAAAGTTTACAGGGGAAAGCTTTCAGCAAACTACAAATCCTAGACCTTATAGAGTTGTGCTGGAAGGTAAGTATTTATGTAAAAATATATGTTCTGATACAGGAAAAGCTTCATGCTCTCCTTCACAAGAAGAATATAAAATGTTAAATGAATTTAAAAAATTGGATAAGGATACAAAGATATTGCTTTCAAATTTTTCATTGAAAATACATCATAATAATATAAAGTTATGGAATGTATGGCGTCACTATTCTTTAGAGGATCAGATAAAGATTGCTAGAATAGGAGGAATACAATGATTAGAATTAAAGGCGATAAATTTGATGTAAATACAATTATAAATAATTATAAACGTGATAGTGTGGAGAGAGAAGTACTGGATAAGATGTCTTCCAGTAGAGAAATTTATGAATATGATTCTTTAGATGAATTAAAATTTGAACTTAATTTACGGAAAAATACTGTAAATGCAGCTATAGATCTTGATAAGAGTGATTTTGATTTTGTAGTTTTTCGTAAAGCTAAATGTAATACAGATTACTGGGAGAGAACACCAGAAGGTGGATTTTTATTAAAAAAGGGAGTAAGAGCTTCTACAGCTATTAATGATATTTATAAAAATAGTAGTAAGTATGCCACTGAGTGTGCTACAGCTATGGTCATTGTTTATTACAAAGCAGTGCTTGACTCACTTGGAGAAAGACTCTTCGATAATGTATTTTCAAATATATACTTAATGAATTGGCATTATATAGATGAAAACCTTGGCCTTAATATTACTGATAATGTAGCAGATTATTTACCAGGGGACTGTATGTATTTCAAAAATCCACAGGTAAATCCATTAACACCAGAATGGCAAGGGGAAAATGTAATTTATCTAGGTGGCGATAGATATTATGGACATGGAATAGGTATAGAAAGTGCAAATACAATAATTAATGAATTGAATAGAGAAAGAATTATTTGGGCTACACAATCGGCCTATTTATTAGATTCTGCAACAAGACCAGACTATAAACGTTTGGCATACATTTATTTTAGCTCATCTTCTAGGGGGCATAGGGATTATAAAAGAAAATATGAGAAGAGTCATCACTGATAACTGATTATACAACTGCCTATGCATCTAATTTGCATAGGTGGTCTTATTTTTATTTCTATTATTTTAATGGTTTGCTTGATATTATATATAATTAGAATATATAATATCAATGTATAGCAAATATATTTATTATAACTAGGAGTTATTATATGAATACAGATTTAGAACTTTATAAAATTTTTTATACTGTTGCCTGCTGCAAAAATATTTCACAGGCAGCGGATATGCTTTACATAAGTCAACCAGCTGTTAGTAAATCTATAAAGAAACTTGAAAGTATTATTGGAATTATTTTATTTTCAAGGAATTCCAGAGGAGTTAGACTTACAGAAGAAGGAAAAATATTTTTTACATATATAGAGAAGGCAATGAATGAAATAGATATAGGTGAAAAGATATTATCAAAGCTTAAAAAACGAGAACAGGGAATCATAAAATTAAGTGTAAGCTCTACACTTTGTAAATACTTTTTAATACCTGTACTTAAACAATTTATAAATGAATACCCGGACATACAAATTAAAATTATAAATAAAACTACCTTTGATACTCTAAAACTTGTAGATGAAGGCGAAATTGATTTTGGAATAATAAGCTATCCTTTAGATTGTAGTGGTTATAATTTTATAAAAATATCAGATATACAGGATATAGTTGTAGCGGGTAAAGATTATTTGAAAAACTGCAATGTTAAGGATTTGGAAAAGAATTTTGAAAAATATCCACTTATGCTACTTGAACCTGGAAATATAACCCGTAAATACATTGATAAATATTTTAATGATAATAATATATGTGTTAAGCCTGAAATAGAGATAAGCAGTATGGACTTCTTAATTGAATTTGCAAAGATTGGCCTTGGAATTACTGTAGTAATAAAGAATTTTGTAAAGAAAGAGCTGGAGGAGGGTGAATTAGTGGAGATAGAAGTTAATCCACCAATTCCAAAGAGAACTGTAGGTATTGTTTCCAATAAGAAAATACCTTTGTCCATTGCAGCACAAACTTTTATAGATTTCTTTTTAAATAAACAGAATTCTTAGATTCATATGAAATGATTATTGTTATTTGATATAATTAGGCATGTGAAAATAAATAATAAGTCAAAGATGCGACGTATATTTTGAAATATACAAGGAAACAGGTTCTGATGATAGTGGTGCTATCAGAGGGTTCTGTTAACGTAGTATGATTCAAAATAGACTAGCATACTGACTAGTTATTTATTTGAATGTGCCTTATATATGATTTATATTTATATATGGGAGGAAGCAAATATGAATATTCAAATTTTTGGAGTAAAGAAATGTTTTGATACTAAGAAGGCTGAAAGATATTTCAAGGAGAGAAAAATAAAATACCAATTTATAGATTTAAACGAAAAAGCTTTAAGTAAAGGTGAGCTTGAAAGTGTAAAAAGATCAGTAGATATTAATGACTTAGTTAATATAAAATCCAAAGAATATAAAAATCTAAATATTGAACATATAAGAAGTAGCAGTGTAAAAGAAGAACTACTTTTAAATAATCCAAAGCTCTATAAAACACCTATAGTCCGTAATGGAAAACAGGCCACAGTAGGTTATGCACCAGATGTTTGGACAAACTGGGAATAGGAGGATTGGCTATGGATTTTAAAGTTTTTAAAGTAGAGACATTTATACCAGAAGAATATGTGGAGAAGTTAAGGGAGAGTTTGAATGATATAGGGGCACTTACTATAGGTGGAAATTACGATAATTGTATGTGTGTTTCTAAAGTCATGGGGTATTGGAGACCGTTAGATGGGGCTAATCCCTTTAAAGGTGAAGAAGGTAAGATATGTAGAGCTGAAGAGTGTAAGGTTGAATTTTCATGTAGAAGTGAAATTGTAGAAAAAGCAGTGAATACAATAAAGAGTATACATCCCTATGAAACGCCAGTTATAAACGTATTATCTAATAAGCTATATTAAAAGTGCTATTGACTTTTCATGGTGTAGACTAAAATTTTTAGGAGGGAATTGTATTGTCAACAAAAAAAATAGTATCACGATTTTTATTTTGGGTATTAGCTGCAATAATTTTTAACATTGGAATTTACTTTTTTATGGGACAAGAAAAGGCTATTCAATTTTTAGGTGGTTATGTTATTGAACAAAGTCTTAGCATGGATAATTTATTTTTATTTTTAATAATCTTTACAAGTTTTGGAGTAAAGGTTGAATATCAAAGGCGAATATTAAATTATGGAATATTAGGTGCAATGATATTAAGATTAATATTTATTGTACTAGGCGTAGCAGTAGTAAATCAATTTCATTGGATATTATATATATTTGGTATTGTACTTATTATAAGTGCTGCAAAGATGGTTTTGGGAAAAGATGATGAAGGTGATATTGATTTTAAAAAGAGTAAATTAATAAAATTATTAAATAAAATAATACCTGTTAAAAACAATATTGAAGGAGAAAAGTTCTTTATAAGAGAAAAAGGCAGACTTTATGCTACACCCTTATTTGCAATATTGTTTTTTATAGAAGGATCAGATATATTATTTGCTATAGACTCAATACCAGCAATTTTTTCGATTTCTACAGATACATTTATAGTTTATACTTCAAATATTTTTGCTATATTAGGTCTTAGAAATTTATATTTCTTACTTGAAAAACTTCAAGATTCATTTAAATATGTTAAATATGGTGTAGCTACAATACTAGCTTTTACAGGTATAAAATTATCTATATTGTTTTTTAACATTGAAATATCAATATTAGTATCCATACTTGCTATTATGGGAATCCTAGCAATAAGCATATTGGTATCTGTATTTATTAAAGAGAAGGAAGTTTTTCAGCAATAATAATATTTTATTGAAATTACCATTTTCATAACTGTCTATTAAGTTTATAATATATAGTTGTTACAATTAAAAGTTGAAATCATTATTAGTTATTAAAATTCATTCTGAAGCTAAGAATTTCAATTGTATAATAAGGAAAATACAATAGTTAATTAGAGCCATTTTAAAGAGAGATACAGGGGGGTTTTACGTGTTTAGCGGAAATAACAATATTAATATTCAAAAAGCTAATGTTTTAAGTCAAGCATTGCCATATATTCAAAGATATAGTGGAAAAACTGTAGTAATAAAATATGGTGGAAATGCAATGATTAATGAGGATTTAAGAAATACAGTTATTAGAGATATAGTTCTTTTAAACTGTGTTGGAATAAAAGTTGTAGTTGTTCATGGTGGAGGTCCAAAGATTAATGAGTATTTGGGAAAAATAGGTAAGAAAAGTGAATTTGTAAATGGACTTAGGGTTACAGATGGTGAAACTATAGATATAGTTCAAATGGTGCTTGCTGGAAAAGTTAATAAGGACATAGTATCATTAATTGATAAAAATGCTGGAAAGGCAGTTGGACTGTGTGGTATAGATGCCAATCTTTTAAAGGCTAAAAAGATAGAATTACAAAATGGAAGGGATATTGGATATGTTGGAGAAATAGTAGATGTAAATGAATCTATTATTGAACATTGTCTCAGTGGAGGATATATTCCAGTTATTTCTACAGTAGCACTAGGAAAAGATGATGGAAAGGCATATAATGTAAATGCAGATTTAGCTGCATCAAAAATAAGTGTTAAATTAAAGGCAGAAAAATTTATTTTGATTACAGATGTACCAGGGGTATTAATGAATCCGAAAGATGAAAGTACACTTATTTCAGAACTTGATGTGAAAGATATCCCAAATTTAATTAATGATAAAGTTATTAGTGGAGGAATGATTCCTAAGATTAACTGTTGTGTTCAAGCAGTTGAAGGTGGAGTTAAGAGAACACATATAATTGACGGAAGGGTTTCACATTCACTTTTATTGGAGATATTCTCCCATGAAGGTATAGGTACAATGATACGTTAAGAGTAAACAATATAATAATAAAAGCATCTTGTTCAAATCGAATTGGATGTTTTTTATTTTTTTGTAATATTTTATTGTTTAAGCTAATATAATTAAAAAAATGATATTTACAATTTGTTGCTTCAAGGAGTATTACAGAAGATAGTAATAGGATGCATTATTATTCATAATAGTTTTCAGTGAATGAAATTTTTACATTTAGATATACTATATAATAGATTAATCAGTAAATTAAAAAATAATGAGAAATAATATTGACAAGCCCCGGTAAAGATTGTATTATATACTTGATAATGAATTTCATTATCAAGTATATAGCGAGGTGATTTAGGTGAGTAAAGTAAATATTATCTATTGGAGTGGAACTGGTAATACTGAATCTATGGCAAAATTAATTGCAGAAGGGGCAAAGGAGAAAGGCGCAGAAGTTAAACTTCTAAATGTTTCAGATGCGAAAGATGAAGATATAAAAGAAGCAGATGTGGTTGTGCTTGGTTCACCATCCATGGGTTCAGAAGTTATTGAAGAATCAGAGATGGAACCTTTTGTTGAATCAATATCTCCAATCATTTCAGGTAAAAAGGTAGCTTTATTTGGATCCTATGGATGGGGAGACGGTGAGTGGATGAGAAATTGGGTATCTCAAATGGATGATTCCGGCGCTAATTTAGTAAACGATGGATTGATTGTACAAGAAGCACCAGAAGGAAGTTCTGTAGAAGATTGTAAGAATTTTGGTAGAGAATTAGTATAAATATAGATAAAAAGGGGTTTGTTAGAAGATGGCAAAGACAAGTGAAAATTTTATGAACTTTATTGATTACAGCAATGAAAAAGACTATATGATGAATCTAATAACATATGCAATATCTCCAACAATAGCTGGTTATAAGCCATCTTCTATAATTACTATATCAAATAATTATATGGGGATGTTTGATTTATGGTGCAAGTACGGGGAAGAATATATAAATAATATAAATTTAAAGGTATTTGAAATCACAAGAAAAGAAAATGTTATAATATTGTTATTTTATAATGAAAGATTGCTATCAAAAACTTTATTTTATGAAGATAATATGAAACTTTTATCTAAGTTTGGATATTCAAATAGAATGTCTTTAGAACAATGTTTAGAATTACTAAAGTTTAGGTATGCAGATATAGTTTGCCCACATGAAATAGGCATCTTTTTAGGAATACCAGTAAAAGACGTGGAAGCTTTTATTAATTGCAATGGTAGAGAATGTATGTTATGTGGTTATTGGAAGGTTTATCATGATAGGGAAAAGGCACTAAAAACCTTTGAAGATTATGATCGTACAAAATATAATGTTGTAAAACTTTTAAAGAGAAAAGTTGAACCAATAAGAATGATTCAAGTATTATCAGCGCAATATCAGTGTAATATTTAGAAATAACCTGCAATATTTATGTTGCAGGTTATTTCTAATGTTTTATTTACTTTTAAAATGCTTATTTCTTATATTTGGTTTAGAGCAACTTTCAGAACAATGCCCACAATCGCATTGTCCACAAGATTTTTTCTTCATACTCCTAACAAACAAGAATAAAGCTGCTGCTATTATAAAAATTGTTATTATTATTTCTATTATGTTTTCCATAAAATCACCTTCTTAACATCATGGAATTACTGGAAGTTGTAATGCTTCTAGTAATTGAATGGAGATAACAGTGGTGCATCCTTGGATAATTTATATTATATATAAATAAAAGCTTACATTTATTTATAGCTATATAAATAAGCTACCAATTCTATATATTATAAAGGATATAATCCAAGCTAAAGATATTTGATAAACTATGGAGAAGATAGTCATCTTACTTCCATATTCCTTTTTCATAGTTCCTAAAGCTGATATACAAGGAGGATATAATAATACAAATACTAGAAAAGCATAAGCACTAATTGGCGTAAATAATTTTGGAAGTAATTCTGATAAATTTGCACCATATAATACTCCCATAGTACTTACAACTACTTCCTTCGCACCTAAGCCGCTTATAAGTGCAACAGAATTTTGCCATGTTCCAAAGCCTAAAGGTTTGAATATTGGAGCAAGTATATGGCCCACACTAGCAAGAAAGCTTGATTCTATATCTACCTTACCGGTTAGACCAAAATTTGATAGTACCCATATTATTACCGATATAGAGAATATTATTGTTCCTGCTTTTTTCACGAATCCCTTACCCTTATCCCAGGTATGAAGTAGAAGACTTCTTAATTCCGGTATTTTATACTCAGGAAGTTCTATTATTAAAGGTTCCTCATCTTTTTTGAATAAAGTACTTTTAAATAACAATCCTATTATAAATGCTATTATAATTCCTAATAAATATAGAGATCCTATTACGAGACCTTGATGTTTTGGAAAAAAAGCAGCTGTAAGTAGTGCGTAAATAGGCAATCTAGCATTGCAAGACATAAGTGGTATTAATAATGCAGTAAGTTTTCTGTCTTTTTCACTTTCAAGAGTTCTTGCAGACATTATAGCTGGAACACTGCAACCAAAACCTATGACAACTGGTATAAAAGCTTTACCTGATAATCCCATCTTTCTCATTATATTATCCATTAAAAATGCAGTTCTCGCCATATAACCGCTGTCTTCTAAAATAGATATACAGAAGAATAGTGTAAGTATTATTGGAAGGAATACTATAACTGAACCAACTCCACCAACTATTCCATCTATTAACAGTGAACTGAACCAAGGACTAGATGAAGCTAGCAATGAATGAAGTAATGGAATTAAAGAATCATTTACCAAACCATCAAGTAAATCTTGAAGCGGTTGTCCAACCCAAGAAAAGGTAATTTTAAAAATTAAACATATAATTCCTATAAAAATTGGATAAGCTAAAATTTTATTTAAAAGTATATTATCTATCTTTTCTGTAGCAGATTTTTTGATTTCTGATGATTGTTCTGCGCACTTATTTAGTATAGATTCTATATAATTATAGGTTTCTTTTTCAGATTTAAAATCATAATTATTTTCATCAATTGATTTTGAAAAATTACCTTGTACTAGTAAATCTACAACTTTGTCTATGTCCTTATGTTTTGAAGCGACTATAGGTATTACTGTTACATTGAGTTCCTGTGATAATTTCTCATAGTCTATATTAAAGCCTTTTTTTATAGCTACATCAATCATATTTAAAACTAATATTATAGGTTTTTTAAATTTTTTTAATTGCATTGTAAGATATAAATTTCTATCAAGATTAGAAGCATCAACTATATTTACAATTACATCTACATTGTCATTTAATAAAAAATTCTTTGAAACTTTTTCTTCATTAGAATAGGTATCCATAGCATATATACCAGGCAAATCAACTATTTTAATAGATTTATTTAAGAAACCTTCTTTTTTTTCAACGGTTACTCCAGCCCAGTTACCAACATATTGATTTGAACCAGTAAGAAAATTAAATAAAGTAGTTTTACCTACGTTAGGATTACCAACAAGTGCAGCAGTTAACATTTTATGCCTCCCCTAAGGAAATGTTTTTTGCATCGTTTTTTCTGATTGCAATATTAAAGCCTCTAACATGGATTACAAGGGGATCTCCAAAAGGAGCAGAGGTTTTCATTTTTACTTCAGTGCCTTCAATAAATCCTAAAGCAAATAATCTTTTTGCCAATCTTTCATCTCCAGATATATCTTTTATAATACCTTTTTCGCCGGGTTTTAAATCAAATAGACTCATATTAATACCTCCCTAAATGAAAATCATTATCATTTGTAAATATATATTATCATGTCTTTACTAAAATGTCAATGGTAAATGGGAATAAAGATCATTTAGAGTGAATTAAGTTAATAATTTTGGTAAATAATATAGAAACAAATTTTATTTACACTATTGACAAAGTAAATTTTATATTCTATTATTTAAGTTAGCTTAATACTAAAATTAAAGACTAAGAAGAGGAATAGTAAAAATATAAGTTCTTTAAAAGAGAGGGAATGTAAGCTGAAAAATTCCTTAAGGAGCCATTTTGAACCTGCCTTTGAGTTCTGCACTGATATTAGGTTGCAGCGGTTAATTATCGTTAAAAAGTAAGAGTGAGTATTTTTAATTAATTTATTAATTAGGGTGGTACCGCCGATATAGTCTCGGTCCCTTTTGGGGATTTGGGGCTTTTTTTATTTATATTAGTACTTCTTTTTTATTAAAAGTGAAATAGTGTGTATTTAGTTCAATCAGTAGATAAATACTGTAATAATTAAAGCAATTAGCAGGAGGAGAAAATTTTATGTCAAGAAATAATAATAAAAGAGTTGAGCAAATCACTTCTATGGATGAGGATTTTGCACAGTGGTATACAGACATTGTTAAAAAGGCAGAGCTTGTAGATTACTCTAGTGTTAAGGGATGCGTTATTCTTAGACCTTATGCTTATGCCATCTGGGAAAACATCCAAAAGTATTTAGATGGAAAGTTTAAAGAAAAAGGTCATGAAAATGTGTATATGCCACTTCTTATTCCAGAAAGTTTACTTCAAAAGGAAAAAGATCATGTAGAGGGATTTGCTCCAGAAGTAGCTTGGGTTACTCAAGGTGGAAATGATCAGCTTACAGAAAAATTATGCGTTCGTCCAACTTCAGAAACATTATTCTGTGAACACTATGCTAAGATAGTTCAGTCCTATAAGGATTTACCAAAGCTATATAACCAGTGGTGTTCTGTAGTAAGATGGGAAAAGACTACAAGACCTTTTCTAAGAACTACTGAATTTCTATGGCAGGAAGGTCATACAATACATGCTACAAAGGAAGAGGCAGAGGCAGAAACTATACAAATGCTAAATATCTATGCAGATTTCTGTGAAAATATGCTTGCTATACCAGTAGTTAAGGGTAGAAAAACTGAAAAGGAAAAGTTTGCAGGGGCAGAAGCCACTTATACCATTGAGTCATTAATGCATGATGGTAAAGCACTTCAATCTGGAACTTCTCATTTCTTTGGTCAAAACTTTGCAAAGGCCTTTGGAATACAGTTTGCAGATAAAAATGAAAAGCTTGAGTATGTAAACCAGACTTCATGGGGTATGACTACACGTATAATTGGAGCAATTATCATGGTACATGGTGATGACGAAGGTTTAAAGATGCCACCAAGAATAGCACCAACTCAAGTTATAATAGTGCCAGTAGCTCAGCATAAGGCTGGAGTTATTGAAAAGGCAACTGAATTAAAAGATAGAATATCTAAAGTGGCTAGAGTTAAGATGGATATTAGTGATAAGACTCCAGGCTGGAAGTTTAGTGAATATGAAATGAAGGGTATTCCAGTAAGACTAGAAGTTGGACCTAAAGATATAGAGAAAAATCAGGTAGTACTTGTTAGACGCGATACTAGAGAAAAAATATTTGTACCAATGGATGAATTGGAAACAAAGATACCAGAACTTTTAGAGGATATACACAATTCTATGCTGGCAGCTGCTACAAAGGCAAGAGAAGAAAAAACTAGTACAGCAACTACCATGGAAGAGTTTAATGATAAGGTTGAAAATAAAACTGGATTTGTTAAGGCTATGTGGTGCGGCGACAAAGAATGTGAAGATAAGATAAAGGAAGTTACAGGAGCTACTTCAAGGTGTATACCTTTTGAGCAAGAGGAACTTTCAGGTACTTGTGTATGCTGTGGTAAAAAGGCTAAGCACATGGTATATTGGGGAAGAGCATATTAATTAAAATATTAAAAGGGGGAAGGGTGCTACTGCATAGGTAGATACCCATAATGATTATGGATGAAAATAGTATATGGTTAATGGAGCAAAAGATTAAGAGAACTATTGAAAGCTTAGAAAAAAACAACATGGAAGGCTATTATGCTAAAGATGAAAAAGAAGTATTAGATATAGTTAAGAAACTTGTAAATAAGGGAGAAAGCGTTTCAGTAGGTGGATCTGAAACACTTTTTCAAACTGGTGTTATTGATTTTTTAAGAAATGGTGATTTTGAATTTTTAGACAGATATAAGCCAGGTTTAACTCGTAAAGAAGTAGTGGCTATATTTAAAAAGAGTTTTCTAACTGACACTTATCTTGTAAGCAGTAATGCAATAACAGAAAATGGAGAACTCTATAATGTAGATGGTAATGGAAATAGAGTTGCAGCAATGTTATACGGACCAGATAAGGTTATTGTAATAGTTGGAAAGAATAAAATTGTTAAAAATTTAGATGAAGCAATTCAAAGAAATAGAGAGTATGCTGCTCCAGCTAACTGCAAAAGATTAGATAGAAAAACTCCATGTACAAAGGTTGGATATTGTATGGATTGTAAAAGTGAAGAAAGAATTTGTAATGAATATACTCTTATAAGAAGACAAGGGACCAAGGGAAGAATAAAGGTAATAATTGTAGGAAAAGAATTAGGATATTAATTATGAAGGATACTGTTACTTATTCACTTATTGAGGAGCATGTAAACTCTAATCAATATTATATGGATATAGCAGATTTAGCAGATAAAGTTCTGCTAAATGGAAAATCAAGTATATATTCAGTTATAGCGGCTTCAAAATTACAGCATGATATGATCGGATAAAAAAAATATAGATTTATAAGAATAAGAGTAGTGATAAATCAACCTTTTATCACTACTCTTATTTACATAAAAAGATATATCAATATTGTTTTCAGGCTACTTTACTTCAACAGCATTATTATAGTTTACTTTAAAATTTTCACCTTTTTTCATTAAAATATGGCCTGAAGAATATTCTTTTCCATCTACAGTTAATTTAACATGTGCTACATTAAAGTAGTTTCCAAGGGTATTAACAACACTTGTAAGTATTCCGTTTTCCATTGAAGTACCAGCATTCATTTCTGTAATAAATTCTTTTGAAAAATCTACATATACAACCTTTTGTACATCATTTAAATATAATTTATTTATTTTTGTATTAGCACTCATTAAAGGTTGTGTACCACTTATTAAGGTTTTTCTAAAATTATCTTGGAAAATATTCTTTATATCATCGTTGGTTTTTAGATTAATTGTATTTCTTTTAAACATAATTGCTACATCTGTGTCTGTCATTTTAGGATAATAAAATTTTATAGTTTGAGTTACATTAGAATTAGGTATACTCTTTTTTAAAGATGTAGTAACTGTAGAACCTTCAGAAGTAAATATAGTTTTTACTAGACCATTATTGATTGAATAATAATCTTTAACAGTAGAATTACTACTGGTTGTAGTAACCTCTAAAGCTTTGTATTTACCAGAAGGGGTATCTACAGCAACATCTGTTCCAGTTATAGATCTCTTTCTTCCATCTGAGAGAGTCCAACTAGTACCTTTTTGTAAAGGTTCTTTTAAAAGTACTTCATTAGCATTGCTTTGCAAAGAAGTTAAATCATCTCTATAATAAAATTCTCCTCTAGAATATACTAATTTAAGTTCACCATTTTCATACTGAAGAACTTGCCCCATGGTAGTACCTGCATTTATAGATCTAAGTTGAATTTTGTTACCTTTTATAAAATCTACATACACATCTTTAGAAGCATATTCATTGCCACTGCCAGCATAACTTAATCTCAAGTTTTCCTTAAAAGGATAGTAATTTTTTATAGTATAGTTTGTTTTTGGTGTAGCATTATTACTAACATTATTTTGAGTATTTTTATTGGTTATACTATTGGAATTTGTGTTATTAACGATATTAGTTATTTTATTACAACTAGTAAATAAAATAGCTGAAACTGCAAGTATAAGGAAAATTGAGAGGTTAAAAGTAGTTTTATATTTTTTCATGTAAAACTCCTCCAATCTAACATTTATTTATATGAATAGTATATCACAATATAGATATTATTAGAAATAGGATAAGGAAATTCTGAAAGTTAAATAAGTATGATGAGATTATTTAGAAAATATAAAATGCATAGTCAAAGACAAGATTATTTTAAATATGGAATAAGCAACCTTACCACACTTTCTACAAGTTCTAGTAAAAGTAGATTAAAATTGGAGTGTTAAATATGCTGAAGTATAAGATTTGCATCTTGAGAGGAAAACTACATTTGTTAATTTTAGAAGATGCTGATTATGGAGAAATATTAAAATTAAGCCAAGAACTAGATGAGGTAATAGTAAAATTTACATATGAAAAATTATATGATATATCTTCACAAGAAAAATAGAATGAAAAAAATACGTTAACTGGATAAACAGCTAACGTATTTTTGGATAATAATTATTACTTGATTTTTAAAAAGTCTAAAACTATATTTTTAATATCTTTTTTATCACAAACAGTATTGTGTACCTGTGGTTTAGTATCAATATCTTTAATACCATTAGGGATAGGATAATTTGTTATTTTACTCAATTCTTTTATTAATTCAAATTCATCTACACCATTATATTTTTTATCTATAGAACTCATTACAGCCTTAGGGAATTTAAAAGGACTTGCAGTAGATAATATTACTGTTTTTGTATGGTCATTAGTATCAGCTTTATACTTTTTATACACTGAGTAAGCAACTGCAGTATGAGTATCTATAGCTTCCTTGTGAGTTTTATAAAGATCTGTAATAACATCACAAGTTTCAGCTTCAGAAGCATATCCGGCATAGAAGTCCTTAAGTTTGTTTTTCATGTCTTCATCTATGGAGTATTCACCTTTAGTTGATAAAGCTTCCATTAAAGCATTTACTTTCTCTGGATTTTCGCCACTTATAAAATAAAGAAGTCTTTCTAGATTACTTGAAACTAGTATATCCATAGAAGGAGAATTAGTAACATAGAAGTCCCTGTTTCTATCGTATTTCCCTGTGTTTATGAAGTCAGATAATACCTTGTTTTTATTTGAAGCACATATCAATTTATCAAGAGGAAGTCCCATGGATTTAGCAAAATATCCTGCAAGAATATCACCAAAGTTACCAGTAGGAACTACTACATTTATTTTATCACCTTCACTTATTTCACCTTTTCTATATAAGTCTAAATAAGCTGAGAAATAGTATACCACTTGAGGAATAAGTCTTCCAATATTGATTGAATTTGCAGAAGAGAACATAAATCCCTTTTCGTCAAGTTGTTCTCTTATTTTATTATTAGTAAAGATTTCTTTGACAGCTTTCTGAGCATCATCAAAATTACCTTTTATAGCTACTACGAAAGTATTATTACCATCATGAGTTGTCATTTGAAGCTTTTGAACTATACTAACACCAACTTCAGGATAGAATACTATTATCTTGGTTCCTTCCACATTATTAAAACCTTGTAGAGCTGCTTTTCCTGTATCTCCAGAAGTTGCAGTAAGGATTAAGATT
Organism: Clostridium arbusti SL206; assembly: GCF_000246895.1. Lineage (GTDB taxonomy): Bacteria > Bacillota > Clostridia > Clostridiales > Clostridiaceae > Clostridium_I > Clostridium_I arbusti. The sequence continues at coordinate 32,265 of NZ_BAEV01000016.1, forward strand.
TCTTTATCTATACCTTGCTTTTTTACAGAAGTTTTTAATAAATGAGGCAAAATAGATAATGCTACGTCCTTAAAAGCTAGAGTAGGGCCGTGGTGAAGTTCAAGAAAGAAGTCATCACCAATTTTTTTCACTGGGGCAATTTCTTTAGTGTCAAATTTATCATCATAAGCCTTATCTATGCAGTTTTTAAGTTCTTCTTCAGTAAAATCAGTAAAAAATTTACTCATTACAGTATAAGCCAATTCTTTATAATTAAGCTTTGAAAACTCTTTCACATTAAAATCTATTTTAGGGATAATGCTAGGGACGAAAAGACCTCCATCCTCTGCTATTCCTCTTATTATAGCCTTAGAAGCACTGACTGGTTCTCCTTGGCCTCTTGTACTTTTGTATATTAAATTATCCAAGATATTTCCTCCTTAATATTTGCTTTCAGATACAACATTACATGTCTTAAATAAATTTTTCAACTCTTATTAAATTTTTAATTTCATCTACAACTGGAAGTTTTTTTAGGTCTTCTATGGATTTCATAATATTTCCTTCTAGTGTATCATGTGTAATGAATACTATACGCACAATATTATTTTTATCCTTTTCACCTTTTTGTATGAAAGAAGAGATACTTACATCATTTTTCCCTAATATAGTAGAAATTTGACCTAAAACACCACTAACATCTTTTACTGTAAGTCTCAAATAATATCTAGAAGAAAATTCTTCTCTAGGAAGTATAGTTTTTTTCAAATCAGTATTTTCAACCAATGAAATTGAACGTAATGTCATATCATTTCTTAAGATTGATATTATATCACTGGCAACGGCACTACCTGTTGGAAGTGATCCAGCACCTCTTCCATAGAACATTAAATCTCCTACAGCATTTCCTTTTATAAGAATAGCATTAAATGAATCATTTACATTTGAAAGTGGGTGATTTAATGGAATCATTGTAGGATGAACTCTAAGCTCTAAAGAGTTACCTTTTTCTTTTGCGATTGCTAAAAGTTTAATTGTATATCCAAACTCTTTTGCATTCTGGATATCATAAGAAGTGATTTTTGAAATACCTTCTCTATATATATCATTTACATTCACATTTATTCCAAAAGACAATGAAGTTAATATAGCTAACTTATATACAGCATCGTAAGACTCTATATCTGATGTAGGATCAGCCTCTGCGTATCCTTTTTCTTGAGCTTCTTTAAGAGCTGTTTCAAAGTCCATGTTTTCATGAGACATTTTAGTTAGGATATAGTTAGTAGTTCCATTTATTATTCCAACAATTTCTTCGATTTTATTTGCTGTAAGGCTTTCTTCAATACCTTTTAATATAGGAATACCACCGGCAACACTACCTTCATAGTAAAAGAGAACGCCTTCTTTTTTCGCAAGGTCTAATAATTCTTTACCTTGAATAGCAATCATTTGTTTGTTTGCAGTTACTACGTGTTTTTTGTTTTTAATAGCTCTCAATACATAATCAGCAGCAGGGTCAACTCCGCCCATTAACTCAACTATGATCTGGATACTATTATCATTTAATATATCTTCAATATTATCAGTTAATACTTCTTTAGGAACATCTATACCTCTATCTTTATTTACATCTTTAACGAGAATCTTAGTTATTTCTATCTCACAACCAGAACGACGTACTATCTCATCTGTGTTGTTTTTAAATATTTCCCAAACACCTTTACCTACATTTCCTAAACCTAATAAGGCTATTTTAACTTTATTCATATTATGATTTTCCCCTTTAAATTTATTTTTATTGAATAACTAGCATACTGTTACTTCAGTACCATTACAATCGGGTTTTAAAAGTTTTATTTTCCATGAAGCTTCTGTAGTATTTAAATATGATTCCATTTTACCTAAAAATTCAGTATTGTCCTTATCAATTACTACCATTAAAGTAGAACCTGATCCGCTAATAAACTCTCCAAAGGATCCAAGTTCCTTTGCTGTTTCAAAAATATCATTTAATCCTTTTATGGAAGCGCCTCTATAAGGCTGGTGTATTTTATCTTGAAAACAAGTTCTTAATTTTTTAAAATCTTTATTATAAAATGCAGAAATCAGCATAGCCGCTCTGGAAATGTTAAAAACACAATCTTCTTTAGTATATTCACTAGGCAAAACTTTTCTTCCATTTGCAGTACTCATTTTAAAATCTGGTATTAATGCCGCAAATATAAGATCTTCTGGTGGATTTATTTTAGAATATATAACTTGGTTATCTTCAACTAGTGAAACGTCAAGGCCGCCTTCAAGTGCAGCAACTACATTGTCTGGATGTCCTTCTATTTCTGTTGCTAGATTTAGAATTTCCTGTTTTGACATAATATTATTCATGATGTGATTAGCTGCGTGGATTGCAGCAGCAATACATGTAGCACTACTTCCAAGACCTCTTGAAAGTGGTACATCTGCCTTTGCTACATTTATATAAAGACCTTTAAGTTTATAATTATATCTATCAAAGGTTTTAACCATGCTATAGTAAATTAAGTTTTCACTTAAAGGGATTGAAGAAGGTTTCCCATTTTCCAAAAAGATTATATCCTTATCAGTTTCTTCAATTTCAAATTCATTATACAAGTTTAATGCCATACCAAAAGAATCAAAACCAGGTCCCATATTGGCTGTACTAGCAGGGACTTTAATTTTAAGCATATTTTCATCTCCTATTCCATTGCAATTAAATCAGCTTTAATAACATTTTCAGTGTTTTTTATGTCATCTATTAATTGTTCTAATTTTATTTTTAAATTATATGTATCAAAGGTAATGCTTACGTTAGCAGCATTATTAATGGGTATGTCCTGATTTATTGTAAGAATATTAGCATGGTTTTCTGCCATCTTGTCAAGTATTCTTGAAAGGGTACCAGTTTTATGACCAAGAAGTAAATAAATAGCTACTTTATTACTTTTCATGGATTCAGAAACTGAGAAGACATAATCTTTATACTTATAATAAGTACTTCTACTAATTCCTACAATTTTTACTGCTTCGCTTATATCATGAGCTTTTTTTATGTTTATAAGATCCTTAACTTGCATTACTTTTTGAAATATATCAGGAAGTACCTTTGTATCTACTAATAAATATTTATTTTCCATAAGTTTTCAATAAATACCCTCCTACTGCTTCAATAATTAAAGTAGCATTTAGAAATGTTTTTAATAATTATTTAAAATACAACTTTTATTTTAACTGTCCTTGTATAAAAAACAAGTGTATTTGTATTAAGGATTCAATAGTTATATTATCATAGCTAATATCATAATACAATGAAATTTATTAAATTTTATATAAGTAATTTTCTTGAAATGATAAATGATAATAGTGTAAGACACATTCAAATAAATAAAAAAAATTATAAAATTACATATATACCCTTGATAATCATACAAAAAATGGAATATAATTACTTTAAATAGGTATTTTCTAGAAATACTTATTTAAAGTAATTATATTTTATTAGTATGAAGGATGTGATAATTTGTATAATGATAAAGGCTCTGCTATTAAAGTAATGGATGATATTTTGATAAGAGACTCCTTCGAAACTTATGGACATTTTAAAGAACGTATTGAAAATTTGAAATCAATTAACATTGGAAAAGCTGAGATATTAGTAAATACTTATGATAGGCAATCAGGTATTTGTTATATCAATGTAGAGTTTTATAAATGGAGATCTATAGGGAGAATTAACTATAGCTATTTATATTTTGTTTTACCAGATAAAGAGTTTGATTTCATTAAATGTCTAAATGACAGATATACAATAAGGGCAAATTTTAAGGTTGTGGGTGAAAAAATTTATATTGATGAAGAAAGTGTTGAAATATGTATAGATGACATGCAGCTAAAAGTTAATATTATAAGTTTTTTAAAGGAGCCTTTTCAAAATTGTAATGAGTTTAAAGGTCTTATAACTAATATTAAGGACATGCCATTAGGAAAAGTTACATTAGAAAAAGAAAATTATGACATAAATACAGGAACTTTTAAAATAAAAGTAGATTTTGATACATTCAAAGAGGTAAATTTTCCAAATATAAATTTATTTTATATTAGTATAAATAAAGAAGAAGTAGGTGAGTTTTATGAAAATAACAATTCATGTACATTATACGGGGGATTAACCTACATAAATGATAAGATATTTATAGACACTGAAAGAATGCATCTATTATGGCAAGAAAATAAAATTAGAATAAATGTTGTACTCTTTGATAATTCATATTTTGATACATCAGAAGAATATAAAAATCAAATAAAGAACTTGAATCTTTTATGTGCAGGAAAAGCCAGCTTAATTGTTGACAAATACGATAATGTGGAAGAAATTCTTCCACTTAATATAGAATGGGAGGATTGGGTAAAGGAATATGCTTTAAACTTAAAATCATCATATATTGAATCTGATGCCAGGCTTTCAAAAAATCTCTATGAATCTAGTGATAAGTATTCAGTTTATGTAACCATAAAGTATGAAAACAATAATATTTCTATAGAAAAGGTAAAAATGATAAATTTTAATGGAGATATGGAGATTAAGTTTAAAAATATAGAAGTTAAAGATATAGAAGAGACTGCAGATAAGACTATATCCGAAAATGATTTAGCAATAGTAGACGTAGTGGCTTATGACACTAATAATGATGATGACTATGCAATTAATGAAAAGTTTGATTTCATAGATGGAATTGCTCTTATGAAGGTTAATGGAAATTATACCTATATTGATGAGCAGGGGAAGAGATTAGGGCTTATAAACAACAGACTTATGAGGTTTATAGATAGTAAAGGGAAATATGGTTATATGGATAAAGAACATAGGATAACTATTATAAAGCCTTATTTTGATTATATAGGTAGTTTTAATGATAATGTTGCAAAAATAAATATTAATGATAAATGGGGCTATATAAATGAAGAGGGAGCAATAATTATAAGTCCTGCATATGAATTTGCAAGAGATTTTCATGATGGGTTTGCCGCAGTAAAAGTTAAAGCCCTTATAGGAAGTAAGTGGGGGTACATAAATAAACAAGGCGAAATGGTCATAAAGCCTAAATTTGATGAGGTGGGAGAATTCTGTAATGGTGTTGCCCGTGTGAAATTCAAAAGTATTATAAAGGGTATTAAAGATGGTGTTGTATATAAGAATGGTGAATTTCATGACTATGTAAAAATGTAATAAGGCATGTGAATATGCCTTATATTTGAGAATTAGTAGTAAAAATGATTATAAAGAACAGCTGCATTTTATAAATACAGCTGTTCTTATTATCTAGAGTGATATAGGATTAGTCTAGTGTATACATTTTATTTAGGTAAATTTAATACTATAGCTTTAGGTCTGCTCATAGCTTCAATACTATATCTTATACCTTGAGTACCCATACCAGATGATTTAACACCTAGGAATGGAAAGTGGTCAGGACCTCTTTCTGTTTTATTATTAATTTGTACTGTACCAACTTCAAGTTTTTTAGCTATATAAAAAGCATCATCAATGTTTTTAGTAAATACAGAGGATTGAAGACCATATTCAGATCTATTTGCAATAGAGATAGCTTCCTCAATATTTTTTATACGGAGTATAGGTAGTACAGGGCCAAAGGGTTCTTCCCAAGCAAGTCTCATATCTGTAGTTACATTATCAAAAAGTGTAGGATATATTAAATTATCTTTTCTCTTGTTTCCAAGCATTAGCTTAGCACCTTTTGCTAGGGCATCATCAATTAAACCTTGAACAAAATCAGCAGCTTTAGAATCAATTAAAGGAGTTATATCAACATCATCTGTAGGATTTCCAACCTTTAATTTAGTAACCTTTTCTTCTATAAGTTTTACTAATTTATCTGCTACTGAGTCAATTACTAAAACTCTTTTAACAGCTGTACACCTTTGACCTGAATAGCTATATGCACCAGAGACAATATTTTTAGCAGCTAGTTCCAAATCTGCATCCTCAAGGACTATAGCAGCGTCCTTACCACCAAGTTCCATCATCATAGGCACCATATTAGCTTCTTTTGCAATATGTTTACCGACCTCCGTACTACCTGTAAAGTTAATAAAATTTATATCTTTGTGGGTAACTAAATAATCACCAATTTCAGAACCTCTACCAGTAACAGTGTTAAGAACACCCTTAGGAAGGCCGGCCTTATTAAATACTTCTGCTAAATATAATGCACTTATAGCTCCTTGGGTTGGTGGCTTTAATATCACGCTGTTTCCAGCAACCAGTGCAGGAGCGATTTTTGATGCAGACAAATTAACAGGATAATTAAAAGGAGATATTGATAATACAACACCTAGTGGAACTCTTGTGACAAAAGATAATTTACTCTTGTTAAAGCCTGGAAAATTATCTGCTCCTATGGTTTCACCATCAATATGTTTTCCCTCACTAGCAGTAAATCTTATAAAATCAACTGTTCTTTTAACTTCTGACACAGCAGATTTAGAATCCTTAGCAATTTCAACTTGCATTATCTTAGCAATTTCATCTACATTCTCTTCTAAAATATTAGCTGCTTTGTATAGGATTTCTGCACGCTCACTTATTGGAGTTTCTCCCCATTTAACTTGGGCTGCTTTTGAATTTTCAATAATGTCATTTACTTCTTCCTGTGAAAGTGATTGAATTTCACCAATAACAGTTTCATCTACAGGAGATTTTAGTTGTACTGTGTTTCCACTTTTACTTTTAATCCATCCACCATTAAACAAACTTTTATAAACTTTATCTTCTGATATATTTTCAAACATAAAAGATACACCGCCTCTCATAATTGTGAATACTTATTTTATATCTTTAATTAATTCTATTAGTTTAACATATCCATTATTATATAAATTATATATTTATATAAAATTAGTAGCAATATTTACTATTATATAATAATCATAATAAATAAAATTCGTTTTATCAAGTAGTAAATTAAAATTATTTAAAATATATTTGCATTTATTTGGAATATATTAAAGTATATTTGCATTTATTTGAAATAGTAGATATAATTTTATTATAGGTTTTATAAAAGAGGCGATTAGTATGATAGAAAAAAATAAAAAAGAATCCAAAAGTTATATTAGCAATTTAGTAAGCTCAATAACAAAATTTATTTCTAAAGAAAAAGAAGAAGAGTTAAGAGAAAAAATTGCAACAACTATAAAGGAAGAAATATTCTCAAAAGACATAGAAGTAAGATTAAATGCCAGAGATTTTTCAGGAACAGGACTTTTAGACAATTCTTCTGAAGAAGCAAATTTTTTATTTTCAACTATATTCCCGGTGCCTATAGATGACAATGGGGCTAGATATACATTGTATAAACATAAGGTAGAAATAGCATTATCAGGAGAAATGAAAGATAGATTTATATATATTTTTTCGGAGGGAAGGCTAACTTCGGGTGAATTTAAATGCTATAGACTATATGAAGATGAGTATGTTTATATAGTTAAAAAAATAATTAGCAATATACCAAAGTTTAGGGATACCTTAAAAGAAGCATTAAAAGATTTGGATAAAAGTGTAAGTAATATCGATACTAAAAGACAGTTGTCAGAAAATCACTTAAAAAAAGCTAAAGACAATGCAGATAAATTATTACGTATGCTAAAGTAGTTATTGACAATTATAAAAAATGATGTATAATTATAGAAAAATGAATCTTAATAAATCTATGATCAGAAGTAGTAAATATAAGAATTTAGTTAAAGCGAGTTTGGAATGGTGTAAGCCAAATACTGTAGCTTATATTGAATGGATCTGTGAGAGGTAATGTGAAATTTAGTAGCAATAGCCGGTAGTCTACCGTTAACAGGACGAGGTATTGATTGTTTCTGTACCTTATAGAGATGTTTTGTAATTAGGTGGCATAGCGAAGTTTAACACTTCGTCCTTTAGTGGGCGAGGTGTTTTTTATATGCTAATTAGTTTTAAGTAATGTATACAATCTAAGAATTGTTTATTAATTTTAGATGTATTAGTATTACTATGCTAAACCTATAAAACAAAACTAAATTGGGTGGCACCACGGTCACTTCGTCCCATATTAGGGGCGAAGTGACCTTTTTACGTTGAAATTTAATTGAATTTATATATTTTTAAATCTGAAGGAGGAACTAAAATCCATGTTTAACTTAAATGAAAGTGAATTTTATAAGCAAAGAGAATCAAATAAAACATTTCCACTTACACTTCAATTTAACGGAGATGAATTAACGCCAATAGCTATATATTATAATTTACAAGGAGAAAAAAAGTTCTTATTTGAAAGTGTGTATTCTGAAAAAGAAATAGGAAGATATTCTTTTATGGCATCAAATCCTTACATGACAATTAAAAGTTATAAGAATAAAGTAATAATAGAAAACAAAGGAGAAACAAAAATTGAGCACGGTAAAGTTTTGGACTATGTAAAAGAATATGTAAATATAGATTATGATACTAAGCTTTTTGATATACCCTTTACCGGTGGCGCAATAGGATATGTAGGCTATGATGTAGTAAGGCAATATGAAAAGCTCCCAGATAATAATATAGATGAACTAAAAGTACCAGAGGCTAATTTGATGTTTTATAAAATTTTTGTTTGCTATGATCATTTCAAACATAACGTAAATATTGTATATAATGTATTCCCAGAGGATAATTCAGACTACAATAAAATAGTAGAAACACTCAATAATATAAAAAAGATTATAATTAGTAGTAATTCACTACACTCTCTACAAGAGGTTCAGTTAAATAAGGAATTTGAATCTAATGTTACAGAGGAAGAATATTGTAACATGGTGGAGAAGGCAAAGGAATATATAAGAGCAGGAGATATATTTCAGGTGGTTCCATCACAGAGGTTAAAATTTAAGAATACTTCGGAGCCTTTTGATGTATATAGAAGATTAAGATCAAAAAATCCTTCACCCTATCTTTTTTATATAGATTTCCAAGAGTTTCAAATAGCGGGATCATCACCTGAAAGCTTAGTTTCTGTAAGAGATAATAGAGTTATAACAAATCCTATAGCTGGAACTAGACCAAGGGGAAAATCAAAGGAAGAAGATGAGTCACTTAGGATAGAACTTCTAGCTGATGAAAAGGAAAGGGCAGAACATTTAATGCTAGTAGATTTAGGGAGAAATGATATTGGAAGAATAAGTGGATTTGGAACAGTAACTGTAGACCGATTTATGGATGTTGAGTTTTACTCACATGTAATGCATATAGTATCTATGGTATCCGGTGAATTGAAAAGAGGATTGAACTGTTTTGATGCTTTGAGTTCTTGCCTTCCTGTAGGAACAGTATCAGGTGCACCGAAGGTACGCGCTATGGAAATAATTGATGAGATTGAAAATGTAAGAAGAGGAATTTATGCAGGAGCAGTAGGATATTTTTCTCATAATGGTAATATGGATACTTGCATTGCAATAAGGACTATAGTATTTAAAGATAATTATGGATATGTTCAATCAGGTGCTGGAGTAGTCTATGATTCAAATCCTAAAAGTGAATATAGAGAAACTCTTAATAAGGCCATGGCAATGGAAGAGGTGATTTAATTGATACTTATAATAGATAATTATGATTCCTTTACTTATAATTTATATCAGTATATAGGAGAAATATACACTGATATAAAGGTTGTAAGAAATGATGAAATAAAGGCTGAAGATATAGAAAGGATGGATGTAGAAGGTATAATACTCTCACCGGGACCTGGTACTCCAGAAAAAGCTGGAATTTGTGTAGAGGTAATAAAAAGATATGGCTCTAAAATACCAATACTAGGTATTTGTCTTGGACATCAGGCTATAGGTTATGCCTATGGAGGAAATATAGTAAGAACAAAGAATATAAAACATGGTAAGACATCAGATATAAAACATAATGGTGAAGATATGTTTGAAAATGTAAGTAATCCTGTTAAAGTTATGAGATACCATTCATTAGTGGTAGATAAAGAAACTTTTCCAAAGGAACTAACAATTACTGCTGAAAGTTTAGACGATGGTGTTATAATGGGACTTAAACACAAAAAATATGATGTTTATGGTTTGCAATTTCATCCGGAATCTATAATTACAGAACAAGGCAAAGTTATGATTAAAAATTTTGTGGAGGGGATATGTAATGTTACAGGAAGCAATAAAGAAAATAAGTAATGAAGAAAATCTAAGTGAAAAGGAAGCTTACTCATCAGTAAATGAAATAATGAAAGGTGAAGCTATTCCATCTCAAATAGGAGCATTCTTAATGGGAATGCGAATGAAGGGTGAAACTGTTGAGGAAATAACTGGTTGTGCAAAAGCCATGAGAGACAACGCAACTCCTGTTAAACTTGATTCTGAGTATGTTATAGATACTTGTGGAACTGGTGGAGATGGAGGTAAAACCTTTAATATTTCTACAGTAGTAGCGATAGTTGCAGCAGCAGGGGGAGTGAAGGTCGCTAAGCATGGTAATAGAGCAGTTTCAAGCAGCAGCGGAAGCGCAGATGTACTTCAAGAATTAGGATTTAATATAGATATAGATACTGAAAAGGCAAAGAAACTTATTGATAAAAATGGAATGGCATTTTTATTTGCTCAAAAGTATCATTCGGCTATGAAAAATGTAGGACCTGTAAGAAAACAACTTGCTATAAGAACTGTATTTAACATATTAGGACCACTAACAAACCCTGCTTTTGTAAAGGGGCAAGTATTAGGAGTTTATAGCAAGAAATTAACTCATACTCTTGCAGAAGTACTTTTAAAATTAGGCAGTGAAAAGGCCATGGTGGTCCATGGTGGAGATGGATTAGATGAGATCACAACTACTACAAACACTTATGTAAGTGAAATTAGAGAGGGGAAGATAATAGATTATAAAATTGAACCTGAAAAACTTGGTATACCATTAGCAAAGGTGGAAGATATTAAGGGCTCTTCAGCAAAAGAAAATGCTGATATAATAATAGATGTGTTAAAAGGTAAAAAAGGACCTAAAAGAGATATCGTAATCTTAAATAGTGCAGCCGCACTATATGTAGGAAAAGTAGCTGAAAACTTAGAACAGGGAATAAAGCTTGCAGAAGAATTGATTGATTCTGGTAGAGCCTATGAGAAATTAAGTGAATTAGTAAAATACAGCAAAGAGGTGTAGAAAAATGATTTTAGATGATATTGTCGCTTATAAAATAAAACAAATAGAAGAAGAAAAAAGACAATTACCTCTTAAAGAATTTGAAAATAAGGTTCAAGATATAGTTACTAGAGATTTTAAAGTAGCAATAAGTAAACCTGGAATAAATATAATAGCGGAAGTAAAGAAAGCATCTCCATCTAAGGGAATAATAAAACCGGATTTTGACCCAAAGTCTATAGCGAAAGTCTATGAAAAAATAAGTATAGATGCTATATCAGTACTCACAGAGAAGAAATTTTTTATGGGAAGTGATGAGTATATTGCAAAGGTAAAAGAGGTTACAGTGAAGCCCGTACTTCGTAAAGATTTTATAATAGATGAATATCAAATATTTCAGGCAAAAAAAATAGGAGCAGATGCTATACTTTTGATAGTTGCAGTACTTGGTAAAGAGCTAAAAAGTTTTTACAAATTAGCTACAGAACTTGGACTTAACTGTCTTATAGAAGTCCACAATAGAGAAGAATTAGAAATAGCATTAGAGGCTGAAGCGGAAATCATAGGAATAAATAATAGAGATTTAAGGGATTTTTCTGTGGATTTAAAAACCACTGAAAAGTTTATGAAGTACATCCCAAAAGGAACTGTAATTGTTTCTGAAAGTGGAATTAAAACTTCAGATGATATTTTATATTTAAAATCTATAGGGGTAAATGCTGTGCTTATTGGTGAAACTTTTATGAGAAACATAGAAGATGTTGAAAGTATTGAAAAGTTTATTCTTAAAGCTAAGGGAAAGGTCTATTAGTAGAGATGTAGGAAAACAATTCACCACCCCAGGGGTGTAATTTTTTCCAGAGGTGCAATTTTTTTCACCCCAGGGGTGTAATTTTTTCCAAATTTCAACTAAAGAAATGGGGGCTTTTATGACTAAGATAAAAATATGTGGATTGAAGAGGCTAGAGGATATAGAATATGTTAATGAACTTCGTCCAGATTATGTGGGTTTTGTATTTGCTAAAAGTAAAAGACAAGTTAATATAAGTCAAGCTTATGAGCTTATAAATAATTTGAATAGAAGTATTAAAACTGTTGGAGTTTTTGTAGATGAAGCTATTAATAATGTAAAGGACATAGCTGAAAAACTGAAATTAGATGTACTACAATTTCATGGCGATGAAGATAAAGAGTATTTTTCAAAATTAAATAAATTTGAATTGTGGAAGTCCGTATCTATAGAGGCAGAAACTGAAAATTATAAATTACATGAACAGCTTAAAAAAAGTGATTTAACTTGTAATAACAAAGCTTATGGGCAAGATAATAATGTTCTTTATAGTATAGATAAATATCAAAAACCTTTAAATGATTTGAATAAATATAATATTGAAGCTGTGGTATTGGACAGTAAGGTTAAAGGAGCACAAGGTGGTACTGGAGTTACTTTTAATTGGGAAGTTATCCCTAAACTTAATATAGATAAAAAGTTAATACTAGCAGGGGGACTAAATATTAATAATGTATATGAAGCAGTAAATAAAGTTAAGCCCTTTGCGGTTGATGTATCCAGCGGAGTGGAAACTGATGGAGTAAAAGATTTTAACAAAATAAAAACCTTTATGGAGAAAGTGAGGAATATTAAATGATAGGAAGATTTGGAAAATTTGGAGGACAATACGCACCAGAAACTATAATGAATGCAATTATAGAAGTAGAAGTGGAATATGATAAGGCAAAGAATGATGAAAATTTTATAAAGGAATTTAAATACTATTTAAAGGATTATGTAGGAAGGCAATCTCCACTTTACTATGCTGAAAACTTAACTAAAAAATTAGGTGGGGCTAAAATTTATCTTAAAAGGGAAGATCTTAATCACACAGGAGCTCACAAAATAAATAATGCTTTGGGACAGGTACTGCTTGCAAAGAGGATGGGTAAAAAGAGAATAATTGCAGAAACAGGAGCAGGACAGCATGGAGTTGCCACAGCTACTATAGCTGCTATGTTTGGAATGGAATGCGAAATATTTATGGGTCAAGAAGACATAGAAAGGCAATCACTTAATGTATTCAAAATGAAAATACTGGGAGCAAAGGTTACGGCAGTTACTTCCGGTACAGCAACTCTTAAGGATGCAGTAAATGAAGCTTTTAGAAATTGGGTTACTAACATAGAAGATACTTTTTATGTTATAGGAACAGTTATGGGACCACATCCTTATCCAACAATGGTAAGAGATTTTCAAAGAGTTATTGGAGATGAAGCTAGAGAACAGATAATGGAAAAAGAAGGAAGATTGCCGGATTACATCGTTGCATGTATTGGTGGCGGAAGTAATGCTATGGGAATATTCTATCCTTTTGCAGAAGATAAAGAAGTTAAACTTATAGGCGTAGAAGCAGCAGGAAAGGGAATTGATACAGAAGAGCATGCAGCAAGTATAACAAAGGGATCTGTTGGTGTTATTCACGGAATGATGACTTATGTACTGCAGGATGAGGATGGTCAGATACTTCCAGCTTATTCAATATCAGCTGGACTCGATTACCCTGGTGTAGGACCAGAACATGCATATTTTAATGATATTGGAAGAGCAGAATATGTATCTGCAAATGATAAAGAGGCAGTAGATGCTTTTATGGAAGTTTCAAAAATAGAAGGTATAATTCCAGCACTAGAGAGTTCTCATGCACTGGCTTATGCTATGAAGCTTGCTCCTACACTTGATAAAGATAAGGTGATGATTGTTAATGTATCTGGTAGAGGAGATAAGGATATAAATACTATAGCTAAGGTAATGGGGGTTGAATTGTAATGAATAGAATTGAAGCTAAGTTTAAGGAATTGAAAGAAAAAAATGAAAAGGCAATGATTCCTTTTGTAACTGCTGGTGATCCAGATTTAAAAACTACTATTGATTTAGTATATGCTATGGAAAAAGCAGGAGCAGATATTATTGAATTAGGTGTTCCATATTCTGATCCAATAGCAGATGGACCTACAATACAGGCTTCATCTCAAAGGTCTCTTAAAAATGGGACAACAATTGATAAAATAATGGATACAGTAAAGACCATACGTATAAATACAGAAGTGCCTTTAGTATATTTAGTATATTATAATTCAGTATTTAAATATGGCATTGAAAGATTTATAAAACAGTGCAGCGAATCTGGCATAGATGGAGTTATAATACCAGATTTACCTATAGAAGAAAGAAAAGATATTTTGGCAGTAAGCGATAAATACAATGTTTGCCTTATACCATTAATAGCTCCTACTTCTAAGGAGAGAATAAAAAGTATAGTCAAAAATGCCAGTGGATTTATATATTGTGTTTCCACTAACGGAGTTACTGGAGTTAGAAATGAAATAAAAACTAATTTGGATGAGTACATGAGTATAGTATCTCAATATGCGAAAATACCTAAGGCTTTAGGGTTTGGTATTTCTAGTGCAAAAATGGCAGAGGAATTAAAAGTATATTGTGATGGAATTATCATTGGAAGTGCTATTGTAAAAAAAGTGGCAGAGTCAAAGGGTAGAGAAGAAATAGTTAAAAATGTTGGAGAATTTGTAGAAGACGTTAAGAGTGTACTTAAATAGAAATTTATTGATAAATTATCATAATATTATTAATTTATCTTTTATTCATTACAAATGATTAAAATAATGATATAATTAGACATAAATTTATGAATTTAATAATCTGTAATTGAAACAATATATTTATTAGTTATGAAAGATAAGATATTAATTATTATGATAGGAGATGAATACTGTGAGTAGTAAAATAGGTGTTTTGATAGGTAAAAATAACGAAACTACTACTATATACGAATCTGGTATTGTAGTAGTATATAAAAAAGAAGATAAAAAATGGAAAGTATTAAGTGAAATAATTTTTAATATGAATACATCACAAGGAATACCAGAGATTCATAAAAGAGTGGAAAACCTTATAGAAAACTTGAAGGATTGTAAAGTTTTTGTTGCTAAAAAAGTGGAAGGAACTCCATACACTCTATTAAAAAAAGCAGAGTTTACTATAGTAGAAGCAGCTGGTAATCCTAGTGAATTTTTAGATGATCTCTTAGAAATGTTTGAAGAAGATAAGAAGAAAAAAGAAGAAGCTAAAAATAGGGTAAATATAGAACCTATAGAATTAGATAAGTCAGGATACTATTTTATAGATTTAAAAAAAGTTCAAGACAATAATCCTGGTATTAGTTCAAAAAAGGTCTTGATTCCATTTTTAAATAATAAAACATTCTATGAGCTTAAGGTTTCGTGTAGCCATATACCGCCATGGTTTGAAAATGAATTAAATAAACTAAATATGAAAATGAATGTAAAAGAAGTAAAAAAAGATATTTATGAGGTAAATATAAGTCATAAAGTTTGTAATGAGTAAATAAAAATAGCTAGTTTTGATCCTAAGTGGATTAAACTAGCTATTTTCTTTAATTGTTTTATTTAGGAGGCATTGCCTTTAAAATTCTTTGAACATCATCATCGGTAAGGTTGTATTTAAGAAATTCTTTATAGAAGCTTTTTGTTTCTTTGGCAATATCAAGACTTTCAAACTTATCTGATTGTATAGTTTTTGCTGCCCATTGAACTTGAAGCGCTTCTTCTGTACCATACCTATTCCATAAAAATGCTCCATCTGGATTTAGAAATACCTTACCATTTTTAACAGCTGAAACATTTTTTAATCTATCATCTTTTGTAATTTTATCTATGGATTTAATATTTTCACTGACAATAATAATATCTGGATTCCATTGAAGAATTTGTTCTGCGGAAACTGTTTGTCTGTTACCTTTAACTTCCTTTGCTACATTTATTCCTCCAGCAACTTCAATCCAATCATTAATTATGGTATTATTACCATCTGCTTTAAAGGGCTCTGCATTGGAAATATGTAAAACTTTAGGCTTTTGGTCCTCTGGTATTTTTGTTGTAATAGCTTTAATCATATTTAGTTTATTATCTAGATATGAATTGTAATTCTTAGCCTTTTCAACAGCATTTCCTCCAAGTATCTGCCCTGTTAATGTAAAACATTTTTTCATAGATTCAAAATCTGTAAAAGAAAGTTGAACTACTGGCAATCCCATTTTAGATAGCTTGTCTACATTTGTATCTGCCGTTGGAATAAATACTATATCAGGCTTCTTACTTACTAATTCTTCTATATTTAAATTTGCTATAACGCTGTAAACGGCTTTATCTAAAGTTGGAATTACCTTAAATAACCATGGCCTTGATTGAGGAGTGAATGTGGAAGTTACAACTTTATCTCCAACTCCAAGTGTTTGTAAGACTTCAATGTGTGCTCCCCATAACTCAGCAATCCTGTCTATTTTGGCAGGTATTTCCACTTGTTTTCCAGCTGAATCTGTAATAGTTTTAGGCTTTTGGGATTCTGCTTTTGCAGTACTTGTTGTAGCATTGCTTTTACAGGCTGTAAGTGAAAAAATTAATAAAATTGTACTTAATATACCGAAAATAAATTTTTTTGACATTTAAATCATCCCTCCATATGCTTTACTAGTTTAAATATTATGTATAAATTTAAGAAAGTATAGAATTAGTGCATTTATGTGACGTAATTAAGTGGTATTTGTTATAAAATCCATGATTATATTCATAAATTATTCTCCTTATTAAATTTATTTCTTTAATAATATGTTTTGTGCATTTTGATGCGTTTTGTTATGTTATGTTTCATATTATATTTTGAACTTTATAAAATGTCAATATTTTTTTGCTTTTTATTAATAAATTATTAATAAAAATAGAGATATATTGATAAATAGTCAAACAATATATTGCAATATACTACGTGT
>NZ_BAEV01000015.1 GCF_000246895.1 Clostridium arbusti SL206
CCATGGGTGTAATTTTAAAATCTTAATACTTTCTTAATATTTGTTTTAGCTGATTTTATTGATTATATTGCATAATAAAACTGTAATTACATTCCACTAAAGATTACTTTTCAAATATAAGTTTGATAAACTCTACTATTACGTATTTGTAAGTATGGTATAAAATTCTTAGGTTTCTAGTGGAGATGTATAGTATCATCTACAGAAAATAATAATTTAATACTGTAGATAAATAATTGAAACTTATTTATTAAAATTAATCAATAAAATTAAGGGGGCAAACTATGAAAGATACAATTTTAAAAACTCATAACCTGTCTAAGAAATACGGCACTGAAATGGCCGTAAACAATGTAAATATGACTATAAACAAAGGAGACATATACGGATTTATTGGAAGAAATGGTGCTGGAAAAACCACTTTAATAAGAATGATAACTGGCTTAATCTCCATAAGCAGTGGTGAAATGGAACTTCTAGGCGCTTCATCCCCTAACCAATTAAATGAAGTAAGAACTATGCTTGGCAGTGTAGTAGAAATTCCAGCCTTCTATCCTCATATGACCGCTAGAGAAAACTTAGAAGTATCTAGGCTTGTGAGAAATATTCCAGGAAAAGAGTGTATTGAAGAAGTTTTAAATTTGGTGAGTCTTAATGATACAGGAAAGAAAAAGGTCAAAAATTATTCCTTAGGCATGAGGCAGCGTTTAGGCATTGCCAATGCACTTTTAGGTAATCCAAGATTTTTAATTTTAGATGAACCAACTAATGGTCTAGATCCTGTTAGTATTGTTTCCATAAGAGAACTTCTAAAGAAGATAAATAAAGAAAAAGAAGTGACTATATTAATATCCAGCCACATACTAAGTGAACTTTCTGAACTCGCCACCTGTTATGGAATAATCAATGAAGGTAAATTAATAGAAGAAATTTCTGCTGAAGAGCTAATTGAAAAATGTAAGCAGTATATAGAGCTTAAAGTAAGTGATGCTAAGAAAGCAGTGGTATTACTTGAAACCGAGCTTAGTATTAAAGATTATTCTGTACAGGAAAATAATATAATTAAAATATACAGCAATCTTCAAGATGTAGGTAAAATAAATACCCTTCTAGCTTCCAAAGGTATAGAGGTTGAAAAAATACTATCTAAAGGACAAAATCTAGAAGAATATTTTTTAAGAATAATAGGGGGTGAAGTTCATGCTTAGACTAATTCATGCAGAAATTTATAAATTGTTTAAAACAAGGATTTTTATTGTACTATGTATAGTGGCTATAGTCATAGGCATGATAATTGTAGGTACATCAAAAATAATGTCCTCAGAAGATGTTATACGAAGCAGCCTACAGGGGATGTCAAAACAGCAACAGGATCAAATGATAAATCAACTGAAACAAGACAGTAGTAATAACAGCAACAACTCTGTATTTAAAGGTGGAAATTTAGGTTTTCACAATATTAGTAAAGATTTATTCCATCCTAAAGTTAGAGAAATATTTCATAACTCCTTTGGCAGCGGCATAATTGAAATACTTATTGCAATATTAGTAGCTAACCTAATTGCCAAAGAATACACCACTGGTACAATAAAAAACATTTTAGCTTATGGTAAAAAAAGAGAGCATTATTATATTGCAAAATTAATCGCTACCTCCATAGGTTTTACTATTTTACTTGGCATTATGGTAGCTGTAGGAACTTTAGGAAGCACACTATTCTTTACTTGGGGAGTCCCTTTTAACGGAGCTGAACTTCTTGGTATAATAAAAACCTTCGCCCTTGCAATATTAATTGGTATAGCTACTACTTCATTTATAATGCTAATCTCCACCCTATTAAAGAGTAGTGCATTAACTATAGCCATAGGTGTAGTAGTATTTTCTAATGTAGCTGCTTTATTAGGTATTTTATATGGTAGCTTTGATTGGTTTGATAAAATATATAGATGTACTCTGTCCTATAACTGGGCTGTTGGAACTTCTATTAACGCTGGTAGTTCTGATATATTTAGAGCTGTAGTTGTAAGTATTATTACCATCTTCATAACAGGAATTTTAGGTATATTAGTTCTTAAGAGACAGGATATAAAATAATTATATGGACTCATAGCAGAAACTCTTGCTAGTATCTTTAAATAAATAAAATTTCATGACTTATTTTACAATATATGTAATAGAATTTACTTATTTATATCATCAATAAATTTTACTTACAGCGAGTTTGTAATTTCTTTAAATTTATCTGAATTACCTAGAAATGTAATCTGTTATCTTCAGCTTTAGATTTGTAAGTTGGAGTATTACAGATTCTAGCTGTTATATAAATATGATACAATATAAGAAATAATATCAATTATATTCATGTATTGGAGGGTTATCCTATGAGTGAAAAAAGACCAGTTTTAAAATTAAGATATTCTTTCTTAGAAAAGGCTTCTATAGTTTTATCTGCTATACTTTTCATAATAAACTTCATAGTTGTAATATTCTATTGGAACAAACTTCCGAGTATAATACCAACTCATTATGATGCTGCTGATAATGTTAATGGGACAGGAGCCAGAGGAAGTATTCTTATATTACCTATAATAAATCTAGCTATACTTTTAATGCTCACAATTTTGAGTAAATTTCCTCATCTTTACAATTATTCTGTTAACATAACTAAAGAAAATGCACAGTATCAATATAAAAATGCGCGTAGTCTAATGCTTGTAATGAATGTAGAGATAACCATTTGTTTTTCTTATATATCACTGAGAACTCTATACTCTATTTTTACAAAAACTAATAGTTTAGGTGTTTTATTTCTTCCTATTTTTCTCTTGTTAATTCTTGGTACTACAGCATATTTCATGTGGAAGATGTATAGAAACAAAGAATGAGGCATGTGAAAATAAATAGTAAGTCAAAGATGCGACGAATATTTTGAATCCAACAAGGAAGCAGGTTCCGAAGATAGTTGGGCTATCTGAGGGTTCTGCTGACGCAGTAGGATTCAAAATAGGCTAGTATACTGACTAGTTATTTATTTGAATATGCCTAATTAAGGGAGTGAGCAAAATGCAGTTTTTAATTCTAATTCTTATTATAATTATTGTGGCCCTGCTCACTTTTATAATAAGGTATAAAAACGAAGTTAAATACATTACCAATCAAGTTACAAACAGCAAAGGTCAATACTGTAGTCTTAGAATGAACTCTATGAATAAAGATATAGAAAATTTAGTATTATCCATTAATGATATATACGAAAAAAATCAGAATGCAACCGTTAAAATGAAACATAGTGAAGAAGAACTAAGATGCAGCATAGCCAACATGTGTCATGATCTGCGAACTCCTCTTACCTCTATAATGGGATATGTTCAGCTTATAGATGAAAACAATCTTACAAAAGAGCAAAAGTATAAATATATGGACATTATTAAAAAGAGAACATCAAGGCTGCAAGACCTCATTACAAACTTTTATGAATTATCAAGAGTTGAAGCTGGTGACTGCAAATTTGATTTAAAGTCCATAAATCTAAAGGATATTTTATGTGAAGCCATAGCTCTTTTTTATGATGACTTCACTAAAAATGGAATAGAACCTAACATAAACATTGAAGAAAATATACCTAACACAATAACAGATGAAAAAGCCGTTATGAGGATATTTTCAAATCTAATGAACAACATTATAAAGCATGGAGAAAAAAATGTAATTATATCTTTAAAAAAAGAAAAAAATTGTGTAGTTACAGAATTTGAAAACAATGCCCCTGGACTAAAAACTAAAGATATAAATCATCTCTTTGATAGAACCTTCACTGCTGATTCAACCAGAAGCAATAAAAACACAGGGCTTGGACTCAGTATAACTAAAGCTTTAGTAGAACAGCTTGGTAATAAAGTTGAGGCTGAATTGTGTGAGGGCATGCTTAAAATTAGAGTTTGCTGGAATATGATGAATTAGCATTATGTAAATTTATAGGTAACTTAATGCTTGCTTTCTCCATAATATTCTTTATAATTGGAATCGCCTTATTATTAAAATTTTCATATCAGAATACTATAAGCCGTATTGGAATATCTTTGTTTGCCTTAATAGCAATCTTAGGTGTTGTTTATGCAAACACTGGTAAGAGATTTAAGAATTAAACTTATACCAATTATTAAAAATACTCTACAGTACATCGAATCAAAATTTTATTTTGATCCAATCTCCTGTAGAGTATTTTCACTTTATAAGTAACTACACTTTATTCAATGACTAACTGCTGTAATACTTCACCGCTATGAAGAGAAAAATGGAGCTAACGGCGACACGTCCCTTGATAATTATCTCTTATTTGTATCCTCATAATCCTTTAAGAATTTTTCTATTCCTGCATCTGTAAGTGGATGATTTATCATTTGGATTATTATTTTATATGGTATTGTAGCTATATTAGATCCCGCCTTGGCACACTCAAGTACATGAATTGGATGCCTTATGCTAGCTGAAATGATTTCTGTATCTATGTTATGAATCTTAAATATTTCTGATATATCCTTAATCAATTGAATTCCAGTGCTCCCTATATCATCTAATCTACCTAAAAATGGGCTTACATAGCTGGCTCCAGCTCTTGCTGCAAGTAATGCCTGTAATGCAGAAAATATAAGTGTTACATTTGTTTTTATTCCCTCTTTATGCAAAATGCTTACAGCTTTTAATCCCTCTTCACACATTGGAATCTTTACTATCATATTCTTATGAATTTTAGCTATTTCACGAGCTTCTTTAACCATTCCAGTACATTCCATTGATATGACTTCTCCACTTATGGGGCCATCAACTATTTCAGTTATTTCCTTTATTACTTCTTTAAAGTCTCTTCCCTCTTTTGCTATAAGTGACGGATTTGTTGTTACTCCACATATTACTCCTAATTCATTGGCCTTTCTTATTTCTTCAATATTTGCTGTATCCACAAAAATTTTCATTATTAATTTCCCCTTTGTATAATATTAAACTTGAAATTTAAGACAACCTTATAACCTATTTAAACATCTTCTCCCCAAGCTGTACAAAAGCCTGAAGCAATATGAAAGCTCTCATATCAATCTTAACTTCTTCTTGTTTAAGTAATTCTTTTACTTCTTCTTGTGAAAGCAGCACTACTTCTATTTCTTCTTCAGCTTCAAGATATTTATCTGACACTTGACCTTTACAAGTACAAAATACCAAAGCAGAGGATTCATCCGTCATACCTGCAGAAGCATATACTTTTTTATTAGTTTTTTCATAGTCTATCTTCACAAGTTCAAGTCCTGTTTCTTCTCTCAGTTCTCTTTTGGCAGCTTCATCAAATTTCTCACCCTTGTCAATAAGTCCTGCTGGCAATTCATATATATAGTCATTTAGAGGTACTCTGAATTGTCTTA
The DNA here is from genome assembly GCF_000246895.1 of Clostridium arbusti SL206. Lineage (GTDB taxonomy): Bacteria > Bacillota > Clostridia > Clostridiales > Clostridiaceae > Clostridium_I > Clostridium_I arbusti. The sequence continues at coordinate 5,415 of NZ_BAEV01000015.1, forward strand.
TACAAACTATCTTATTTGATTCTTCATGCAGTGCTGCAATTATAGACGCATCTGGATTATCTTTCTTTCCATGAAAATACTGACCACTAAGAGTATCAAAACTCTTTCTTGAAGCCATAGTCCAGTTCCTTGTCTTACCTTTTTTATCTTCATATTCTAAATCATAAAGGCTTAAAAATTTTGTCTTTGCTAATGTAGTCAATTTTTTTATTCTACTTTTACTCATAATAACACCTTCAGTTTCTATAATATATAAAGTGACATACTTCTATTTTCTTTTAAAAATATTTTTCTAAATCCCCTACTTTATCCATATCCAATATATCTGTAGTAATAAATTCAAGAGTATTATAAGAAAAATCATCCAAAAGTATATCATTATTCTAACATAACAAATATAAATTTGGATGATTCTTACATGATTTTAATTTATTTTTTTAATTTCTTTCAAACCACTTAACTATATTATTAACTCCATCTGTATCATATTTATTTTTAAGTATAAAACTTCTTACAGAAGAATTATCATCTATACTTATATCTACTGCAATTGACCCTTTATCCTCACCAATTATAAGCATTCCATTTTTTATAGGATTACTTTTAGATTTAAACATCATACCTTTAGTATCAAGATTACTTTCAATGGACCTTACACTATCACATTCAGCTACACTACCTATTTTATATTTTATATTATTTAGTATTTTATCAAAATCATGGCTATTAAAATCGCTCATACAAAGTAAACTCCTTTCAGATAATCTTATATGAGTTTATGTATTATTGATAAGTTTATTCTTTAAAAATAATTTACTACTGATTTTTTGCAATCTTAAATAGTATTTTATAATCATCTCCAAATTTGCAAATACCTCTACAGTTATTATACAAATCAGAAAATAATATATATCTTAAAGTCACACAATCCACGTTTCTGAAAGAAGGTCTTTTTAATTGAGCATCTAGCTCTTTCCTTCTTGAATCTGGTGCAACTAGGAAAAAGTTATGTTTTTTATCTCCCAATGAAGAAGCTAAATCCATAAGTCTTAAAATCCCTGAATATATGGATGTAGTTTTTTCAATTTCAAAAGCACATTCTATTTCTTTACTACCCTTATTTATCCATAGAACATCAATTAAAGAGATTGTCTTTATTACCTCTTTTGAAGCATCTATTTTAGGAGGCTCTGGTAATGTCATGAATTGTAGACTTTTCCCATCAATAGATTTAGTTCGATCATTTACAGCCACAAAAACATCATAGCCCAATTCACTACCGATTTCAGTTAACAAACATTGTACTTTTAAATGTTCATTTTCTTCTTTAATCTCATTTTCAACTTCCTTATGACGTTTTCTTAAAATTTTTTCTAATTTATTTTTATCAAGCTTTAAAGCAGGTTCCCAATTTTCATCAAGTATAATTTTACCAATTCCTACATCAAACAATAACCCAGATATAGCTCCTAAATCTTTAGACAATATAGATTTTAACTCTTCATTTGTTTTTATAATTATTTCTCTCATTTCTAGATAATGCGTCCATGATCCTAATTTCTTCTTTTCATCAAAAATTGTATTGAACCCTCTGACCATAGCCGTATTAAATGGGGGAATTATAGTAGGATGCAAAAAATAAAGTATGTTAGCCACAGCTGGCCCTAATCCTTTAATTTTATATCCGTCTAGTTTTATAATCTCCTTAACAATTTTTTCTTCACTACTAGCAGACAAACAAGCTTCTAAAAACTGTCCAAAAATCCGTTTATTATCTTCATTTTCATATATATCTGGTATTCTAAGCTTTGGTTTCCAATAAAATGGATGAGCTGCACCTTCAAATACTTGTTTTTGTTCAGTTATACAATTTAATACAAACTCTAACGGTGACCCTTTAAAATCATTACCAAAAGTACCTTCTTTAATTGATCTAATAATATCCATTACTCCACGTCTTATAGAACGAAATGCTTTTATTCTCTTTGCATCATACCTAAACCATGTATTATATACAGATTCATCATCAACTTTATATTGTTCAACTAGTTCTTTTAAATTCGATTTCAAATTAAGCTCCCCTTTGATTACAATTAAAAAACATCCAAATTTATATCATTATTTTACTACAATGATACCGATTTGGATGTTTTTTTATATAACTTTATCTATTTTTTCTGATAAAGCTTCTGATATTTCAACTAGTGGCAACCTTATTTCTTGAGATTTTATGAGTCCAGCTTTATATAGACAATATTTTATTGGTGCTGGATTAGGTTCTTCAAATAATAGCGGAATAATATTAGCTACTTCTTTCCATATTTCAAAGGCTTTAAGGTGATTATTTTCTTTTACCTTTTTATAAACTTCAATAAATTTTTCTGTATTCATATGGGCTGATGCCAGTATTCCACCATCTCCACCAAGCATTAGAGTACTGTAGAAGAAACCATCTTCCCCTGTAAGTATTGAGAAATCCTTATCCGAAGGTCTATTTAATAAGAGATCCGTAGTCTGCTTAAAGTCACCACAGGCATCTTTTATCCCAACTATGTTCTTAAACTCTGCAAGTCTTCTAATTGTGTCATTTTCAATATTTCTACCAGTTCTATACGGTATATTATATAGAAGTATATCAAGAGGAGTTGCCTCAGAAATCCTCTTAAAATGCTGGTATATTCCCCTTTGATCCGGTCTATTATAATAAGGGCATACAGATAAAATACCTTTGATATCGTATTTTTCAAACATTTTTACGTTCTTTGCCATTTTCTCAGTGTTATTTCCGCCAAAGCCTACATAGATAGGTAAATTCTTTTCATTGTACTCCACAGTTTTTTCTAATACAGCTTCATATTCAGCTTCAGACAGTGTAGGAGTTTCTCCTGTAGTTCCAAGAGGAATAAAGCCTGCTATATCCATTTGAGAATAATGCTCTATCATATTTTTATAAGATTCAAAATCAACTTGTCCATTTTCAAATGGAGTAATAATTGGTACTAAAATACCTTCAATTTTCATATTTATACCTACCTTCCTCTTACCCTGGCAAAATTATAGTCACAAAAAACTAACAGCAAAGGAACACCTTTGCTGTTAGTATCATAATTTCAATATTAACAATGCACGTGTACCTTGTAGTTCTCCACTATACTATCCATAGTGACAGTTTTGCACATATTTTATGCAAACCCAGAAAACATTCCTGCCAGACTGCTTTCTTCGGCCATAATCCCTTTCTATGTTCTTCGTTGCCTGCAAGCTACGAACATATACTTATAATTACAGCTCCTCTACCCTAGGTAAGAATTCAATTTTTAATGATAATAGTGTATCATATTTTTTTAGGGAGTTCAAGGTTGTATAGCAAATCTATTTTTATGATATTTTAATTTCTACAAATTTAATTTCTTATCTACTCTTCCATATACTGATACTCTTGAATTGATAAAAAATATTTGAAATGAAATAACTAAAATCCATATAATGTATGTGCCAATTGTAATTCTCTCAATGATACCAAAGTATCTAAACTCATTAGCAGCTCCGGCGGCAGTAATACCCCCACTGATAAATATAATTAAACTTGAAATAAGAGAATATATAGTTAAATGTTTAAATTGTGGTATTCTTTTAAAACCTAATCCCGCCAGTAAAGGAGGTAATATACTAATTTAAAACTTTTTCATAATTTAACTCCCTTATTATGATTATTTTATTTCATTGGGTTTTAAATAATCACATATGAATTTTATATGTTTAAACATTTTTCTTATTATTGGAGCTGTATCCTTACCATCATTTGTAGCATGAGCATATTCAAAAGTCATTGCAACTAATGCATAATTGTATTCATCCGCAATCAATTCAGTATCAATTTCTCTTATTAAGTTTTTTTCAAGCATTCTAGCTAACAGCCTCAAGTGTAAATCCATACATCAGAACTCATAACTAAGTTTTATATTCTAACTTTTACTATTTATACACTTACTTAAAGTTTGCTCCCTCTACAATACTATATCCTTATTACAAATAGTAGCTACACTAAGTAATAAAAATATTAAAATATATATACATGCTGTTATAGGAAAATTTAAAATATTATGAGCCCCTGCTTTGCCAATAAACTGGTACGCATACATCCCTCCTGAAAATGTAAAATATATTATATTCTTTATACTCATATCTAATATAACCATAATGAAATTAATTCCAATTCCTAATCCTATCACGGCTCCACTATTATTAATAAATAATGCAATGAAACTTATAACTGTAGAAAATGATAGCAAAGGCAATATAATAATAGCATAACATTTAGCATTATAAATAAAATTATTTATAATGTCTCCTCTATCTCCTAATCCAAATACAATACTCCCTGTAATGTAACTTGTAATAAAGCTGATAATCATAAATATTAAGGCATACAAATATATGGATAAAAGCTTGCCAATTAACAAATCACTCTTTTTTATAGGTGTTATTAAAGAGAACTTCATAGTTCCATGAGTGTAATCTTCTGTAAGTATTTCTGCTATTACTAGCACCATGAAGATTGGTACTATAGGTTTCATTACCATTCCAGAAAGAGTTTGAACTAAAAAATTCTTTGCATTTATTGTACTGTCACTGGTTCCAATAATAGCCATAATGACTATACTTATAATTAAAATAGCTGACAATATATAAAATTTTTTACCACTGAACATTTTTATAATTTCATTTTTTAAAACCTTAAACATCTCTTTTATCTCCTTCTGTTACATTTAAAAAATAATCCTCTAATGAAGTTTCCTTACAATATAAATTTTCCACATTAATATCATTTGAAACTAAAAGCTTATTTATATTTTTAAAATTCCCCTTCTGTACCTTAATTCTTATGCCAGCCTCAAAATCTTCAATATTGCAAGAAATACTCATATCCTTTAGTAGCCTAGAAGTTTTTTCCTTTTCTATTGTATGAATTTCTATTACTTCCTGATCTGTATTTAAAAGTTCCTCAACATAACCCTGAACCCTAAGAATTCCTTTCTCTATAATTCCTATTCTATTACATACGGCCTGAATTTCATTTAATATATGAGATGATATGAGAAAGGTTACTTTATATTTTTTTGATAAATGCTGTATAAGCTCTCTTATTTCTTTTATTCCCTGAGGGTCTAGTCCATTTGTTGGTTCGTCTAATATAACTATATTAGGATTATTTAAAAAGGCCCTTGCAATTCCAAGCCTTTGCTTCATGCCTAAAGAATATTTAGATACACTTTTATTTCTAGCATAAGTCATATCTATCATTTTAAGCACTTCATCTACTCTTTTTTTAGAAATACCATATAAATTTGCCATTAGAAGCAGATTCTTATATCCTGATAATCCTCCATAAAAGCTTGGCGACTCTACCATAGCTCCTATTTTCTTAATAGCATTTTCACGATCTTTTACTACTTCATATCCATTAATAACAACCTTGCCTGAAGTAGGTTTTATAAGTCCAAGCATACTCTTTATAGTAGTGCTTTTGCCTGCTCCATTAGGTCCTAAAAATCCATATACATCACCTTCATATACTGTAATATTTAAATTATTCACTGCTTTTTTCTTATTATATTCTTTAGTTAAATTATGCGTTTCCAGTAAACATTTATGTTCCATAGCAATCATCTCCCTGTATCTATTTGATGATTACATATTATCAGATTGTGATTTCATTATTTCTATATACTTCCTAAGTGATATTTATATATTCATAAAAAGCATCTAACTTTACGGCGATGATTAAAAACTTTACGTTTATGAAAAAGACACCCCTGTCAGGATGTCTTTTCAATAGATTTTATCCATAATTCCTGGATAAACATATTATTTTCAATTGCTGTATTTAAAAATACATTATCGTACTTTTTATTTATAATATCTTTAACAGTATATAATCCTAAGCCTCTACCCTTACCTTTTGTAGAAAATCCTTCTTTATATATTTTATGAATTAATGGCTTCTTTCCAAAAAAGTTATTCTGCACTACTATAACTATGTAACTATTTTTATTCACAATGCATATACAAATTTTTGCATCCTCACATTCTCCTGCAGCTTCAATGGCATTGTCCATTAATATTCCCATTATCCTACATAAATCCATTATATTCATATATACACTTAAGATATCCTCTACAATATCAACTTTTATATCTATTTTCATGGATATAGCCTTTATTAACTTTGTAGATAAAATGGCCTTTAGACCAGTAACTTTAATATATTTTAACTTATCAATATTGCTGTTATTCCACTTTATATCCTTGTCCAAATTAATAATATTATTGTAAAAGAATTCACGAAGTCCTTCTAAATCACTATCATCTATGTATTCCTTAAGTGGTGAAAGCATATTTATGTAATCATGCTTAAATCTTCTTGTTTCACTATACATGTCTTCTATAATATTAGAATATTGTTCGATTTCATGTTTTTCTTCAATTTCTCTTTTCAATTTCACCCTATATTCAACACTTTTATCATAATTATAAACTATAATACTTGTAAGTATGATTGCTATTAGGGGCAATACCTCTGGAACAAAATTTCCAAGTATAAAATCAATTTTTTCCCTATCTACTAAATATGGAAATGTAAATATATATATCCCTTCAATAATTATAGTTAATGGTATGCTTATTATTAAAATCATTCTGAATCTTATCTGCGATGGTAAAAGCTCTTTATGTACTTTTATCCTTGAAGTAATTCTATTTATTATTAAACATGCTGGAATTATAATAAACATCATTATAATAAATTGAATTAAAGTATATTTAAAGGGTATATTATACAATTTTGCACCTGAAAATGTGTATATAAAAATGTATACCGTATTTACAAAGTAAATAATATAAATAGTTGTTAATATTTTTATTCTTATTCTATTTTCATTATTTCTCAATTGAACAATAGTGACAACAGAAAGTATAGGAAGTATTATCGCATATGAACCAGTAGCAAGTACCATTCCTATTACAAATGAAATAAGAAAGTATTTCTTCATATCCTTGATACTTGCTATATTTTTATATAAAGTATAAATTGCAATACAACACAAGCTGCTCATTAGCATAGACGGTATAATAAGATAAAATAGAAATTTATTTATAAAAGTTAAAAACGTCATAATAAAAGTCCCCTCATATACCTGAAGGAAACATAACATTCTTCTCCATTTATCATAATAATTTTATTGTTTTTTTTATCTATCTCTTCAATCTTATCTTTATTCACAATATAAGATTTATGACATCTGTAAAAATTTGAAGTGAGCTTTTCCTGTACATTTTTCAAATTTCCATAAAACTCAAACTGTCTATTTTCCTCATGCACCCTTATCCTGTGAGCTATTTCAGTAGTTTCAATAAATAAAATGTCACAAAGCTTAATATTTATTATTCTAGTATCTTCCTTTATGGAGATGTATCCTTCTTTAAGCTTTCCTTTGTAATAAGTACTGTACGCCTTTAAAAGACAACTTTCTACTCTTTGTTTAAAATCATAATCTTCCTTGATTACATAATCCATAGCTTCTACTTTATATTTAAATGCTAAATAACTCATCTCTAAATGTGTAGTAGTAAATATTATAAATCCTAAAGGATCCATTTCTCTAATTCGTTCTCCTAGCCGTATGCCATTTATATTATTCTTCAAATCTACATCTAAAAAATAAATTCCTGTAATATGATTTTTTTCTGTATAATCTATTACCTCCTCAGGTTCTCCTACACAAAGAGCTATATCTAAATCAACTTTTTCTCTTAAAATAGTATTCTCAATAAGTTGTTTAAGTTTAGCTCTATGCACTGAATTATCCTCACAAATTATTACTTTCATCATACTATTTCTCCTTAATTATGGTTATATTTATATTATATCATAATATAAATTCAGGTTATCTTATTCAGAACTTTTACTAATGAACGGTCTGAATAAAAGACATCTGAAAACTCAAAATTGATGCTCTCCATGCAAGAGACCATCCTTGTTTTATCCCACTAATTATAGCTGGAAGTGCAGAAGCCATTACTACATTCCAATAGAGCTTTATTCCTCTTGTTACCATAACTTTTCCAGCCTTTACATGAAGATGCGTATAAACAAAAATATAACTTCAATTTTCAACAAAAAGACCCGGTACTAGAAATTCTAATTATCACTGCCCTTTTTCCCTGATCCAAGTAATAATAGATAAAATAATGCTTAAAATTAATATAAATATAGGCATTGCCAAGGGATATCTTTGTAGTACATGAGGCTCCCATGGTAGTAAAAATTTCTCCACTTTTTATATCTCCTTTATGTACTTTTCTTCAAAACTCATTAACTTTTTAAATATTTTTCATTTTTCCTATACTTTCCACGAATTAAAGTAACAACAAATAATATACTCGGTAATATTATAAATAGTGGTACAAACAAATTATATTGAATCATTTTTAAACTTGTTTCAATATGTACCAATATATTAGATGACATTGTCATGCCCAAATATAATGCTATTGCTGACACTGGCAAAATGAATACTCTGCTATTCTTAACTAATGTTAACTTTTGAATAGCTCTAACTACTGCAAACATATGAATAGATATTTTGAAAAATATAGTGGTTAGAAAATATAAAACTTCAATTGCATCTAAATTGTCAACAAATTCCCCTAAACTTATTTGTTGAATTAAGGTATACATGGGATAAATGCTATTTTCAAAGATAGCACCTCCCAAAGTTGCTACTGCTATTGCATCAAAAATTGCAATAAATAATCCAGATGTAATAGTAGCTAGTAACGTGGTCCTTATAATTTTCTCAGGTTGACTTACTAATGGCCAAATCATGGCAAGTTCTATAGATTCGCCAAAGGATTGAGTAATACCTACTGGCCATACTGCCTCTAAAATTTGTGACCATCCTTTACCTGCAATAGGCTGTAAATGCTGTATATTCATAATATGTGAGCCAAAAATTAAAATTATTTCAATGGGGAACAGAAATAAAATTACCGGGAAAACTATCTCTCCTAGTCGTGCAATGACTTCTATGCCAGCAAATGCACCATATATCAATACAATCATAAATACAATCAAAACTATAAAAATAGGTGTCTTAGGTAATATTGTTATCGGTATTAAAAATTTCAAGTCACCTACACCGCGCCCTACCTCGTATAATATTAATAGTGTATAAGCCCATGCAATAGGTGTCCCTATCCATTTCCCAAATTGTGCCCGCCACCATTCCACTAAAGTTAATCCAGGATTCATACGCATAAGTAAGGTATATAATAGCATGATTATCAATCCTACAGATGAGGATATTAATACAGAGATCCATGCATCCCTACCCGCAACTGCTCCAAATCCAAACACAATAGTGGTTCCTATCTGATATAATACTGTTAATACATATAATTGATAATTAGAAATACGTTCCATAAAATCCCTCCTCATTTTAACCTGACTAACTTGGCGTAAGTCTCCCACGCACTCTGTGAAAGCGATTCACACAAAATCAAAAAAAAGATTTTGGTTCTCTGCTTGCACTCTGCGAAAGCGATTCACACAAAATCAAAAAAAAGATTTTGGTTCTCTGCTTTTCTTCAAGTGGGAGCTCAACGCCAAGTAAGCCATGCATTTGCAGTTCTAAAATTCAGATGGGGTAAAAGAATTCCCACCTGAATTAAGAACTTGCTTCAATACTTATCATAGTTAGGAGTAAGTCTTTTACTCTGAAGTCCGATATTGGGTATATTAACATCACATATGACTTTTACTTTTACTTTGCTAAATTCTTCACTCCAGTGACCTTTATAATAATTATTCCACTGCTTAGGGTGCTTTCTATATACAGCTGTGCCAAATCCAAATACATCAGATTTTAAATGTTTTTGTACCTTTTCAAGAGCTAACTGAATTGTTCCATTGATATCCTCAGCTACTTTTCCTTGAATCAAATGTATAGTCTCCGGATTACTTAAATCTAAATTTGATGAATTTTCAAAAATATCTCCTTTTATGTTGATTTTAACTTCCATCTCTACTTGCTTTCCATTAAGTATAGGATTAACCTTAGTATTTGCATTTACTATTTTTACTCCCACTACACCATTGCTCTTTTTATCTGGAATGTCTGTTATTATACCTGTCTGTATCTCATTACGAAGCCACAATGCTCCTCTAGATTCTTTTGAATTTAACCATCCAACTAATTTATACTTGTATAGTACAGCCGCTCCATCTATACCTGAAGTTATAGAATCAAAGCTTCCACTTACATCTAATGGTGTTATCATAACTTGAGCTGCAATGCCTTCTTCTCCTTCTTCATTTATCATATTTAAAAAATCCTTGAAATTAACTTTGAAGCCAGCTTCCAATTCTTCCTCTTTTACAAACTTTTCAATAATACTCCTCTCTAACTTTGATTCCATACTCAATAGTTTAGCTGCTAATCCCTTTGTAAAAAATACATATGATCGTAAATGGGATTCTGGATTTCTGTAAAGAAAATCAATAACGTCTGAAATACCATCTCGTGCCAAATTTTCTCCTATAAAAATGCCTCCATTTTGAGAAAAGAAAAGTCTTCGAGATAATTTCTTTTCAATCCTTCTATAGGCATCCATTACCCCTTCTCCCTTTTCTGATACTAATGTTGTTGATTCAGTCCTAGCAGAACCAGCAGATAATAACCCACCAAAACCCGCAGATCTAGTAACTGGAATAAGAACTGAAACAAGGATTTTACCATCTTCCATTTTATCTAGCCCTATTCCAGATACGATAGCTATATTACTTACTTCAATGGAATCACTTGTGCAACCAGTAATTAATTGTATAATTATAATAATAATCACTAAAAAGCTCTTCTTTTTCATAAAAAATCTTCCTTCCAGCTTATGATCAAAGCTTAATTACTTACTCTTAGAAGAACGATTACTTGCAGTTTTCTTCATACGATTAGAATTTTTAGTTTCTATAAAATCAGGTCTTGAAATCATAGCCCACCAAGGTGCTCGTATAAAGGTATCTTTCAAATCAGATAGGCTCAATGGAGATATTGATGTTAAAAAAGGAATACCAAAAGAACGCAGTTTTTCCATATGAATTAGAGTAAAAAAAGCACCAATAAATATTCCATATAACCCTAGAGTTCCACCAAGAATTATCATAGGAAAACGAGTTATACGAATAGCTGCTACTAAATTCTGTCTAGGCATAGTAAAAGATGCAACACCAGTAATTGCAATGACAATAACTGTTGCTGCTGAAACAATGCCAGCTTGTATAGCAGCCTGACCTATTACTAATCCACCAATGATACTTACAGTCTGTCCTGTTACCCTTGGAAGACGAATACTTGCTTCCTGTAAACCTTCAAAAAAAATCTGCATCAGTAAACTTTCAATAAATATCGGAAAGGGAACACCTTCTCTTGAAGATGCTATAGTAAGCAATAGGGGCCTCGGTATCATACCTTGATGAAATGTTAACAGCGCAATATAGAAAGAAGGTAAAAATACACTTAAAATTAAAAATAAATAACGTATCCATGTGATTAGACAAGATGTAAAGTATCTATCATAATAGTCTTCACTAGATTTCATCATATCAATAAAGGTATGTGGAGCCATTAGTGCCATTGGTGTATTATCTATAATAATTCCTACATGTCCCTCAGATAAATTAGCTGCTAACCTATCTGGTCTTTCCGTAATTCCAAATTGAGAGAAAATTGAAAAATGATTATCCTCTATTATTTCTTCAATAGTTATACTTTCCACTATTGTATCTATATCTATTTTAGACATTCTATTTAGTATTTCCGTTACCAAGGAATCTTTAACAATGCCATCTATGTACATAACTGCAATATCTGTTTGTGACAAACGACCAAGTTTCATACTCTCTATTTTTAGCTTAGAGGTCTTTAACCTTCTTCTTACTAAAATTATATTGGTACGTAAATTTTCCGTAAATCCTTCACGTGGACCTCTAACAACCGATTCTACTTGTGGTTCCTCTACATTTCTCTTATCAAATTTTTTTACATCTATGGATATAGCTTGCTGTATTCCGTCAATTAATAGAACAGTGTTACCTTTAACTACATTATCTACAACATCCTGAATATTCGTATATAATTTTATGTTTGATGCTGTAATCACTCGATTTTGTAGCAAATTTAGTATTTCGCCTACAAAAATATTTTTATTTTGTAATTCTTTTTGTCTATAATCTATTAATGGTCTCAATACATCTGAATCAATTAATTTAATATCTACAAATCCATCTATAAAAATCAATATTCCTTTTCTTGTACTAGCAAATTGAAATTTCCTATACACTATATCAGAAGATTTATTAAAAATTGTTTTAAGTTCTTGAACATCGCTTGCTAAGTTTCCACTAAGAGCTTGATTTTCTATATATTCTTCATTTGTTGAGAAAACCTTATCAATATCATCAGGGGGTACTGCTGATTTATCATAAAATTCATCCATGTTTGTTCCCATTTCAATACCTCCATTTTTATTTTAATTGTAACTTCTATACCTTGAAGTATGAATATCTAGATTTATTCTTCCTTATATATCAGTTTTTATTCTGTACTAATTTTAAAAAATTGCTGACACATGTTTACAGATGAACATTATAGAATTAATAAGGGGGTTCTGCCATCTAATTATTATTTTTATCTGTCTTTTTAGCAGATGGTGAATAATAATATATGGATTATTTTAATTTCAGGTAATACCTTGGCCTTTCTTCCCACAATAAAATACTCCCTCCATAGTAACAGTTTTATTATTTTAACTATCTACTATAAAGGGAGCATATCACTATGCAACTTGACCTAGTTTTTTATTTAATAACATGTAAATTTAAAAAAACTTTTTTACAATCTATTTGAACCGTGGTTGCCATATCCCGTTAAACACCTATGGTCTCACATACTTCTTAATAGATTCATATTTAGATTTATTCTTTTCAGAAGGATCAATGTATTCAAAATCTCCATTCTCGTTTTTTCTTATGCCTAGTTTTGCATACTGGTTATCCTTAACTTTACGTTTATTTACCATAATTATCACCTCTAGCAATTAGTATGGAAAATAATAAATTAGTTTATACCTCATAAAGTTTTTCATTTTAAAATTTATAGCTTTTAGTTCATATTATGTGCATTTTTAATAAAAGCACCTGTATATCTGGTATCAAACATTATATTAATATCATCATCTTGAATTTGATAGTATACTCCATCCGGCTCAAGAATAATTCTGTGTTTGCTCCAATTTGAAAGATTAACTCCGTTCTTATCTGCACTTATATCAAAGGAAGTCTTAGCTAAACGTTGTTCAAAAGTTCCAACTGCCTCCCCTTTTCTGCAAAGTACTTGCTATGAAAGGCTTATACTCCTCGATTAACTATTTAATTCTTCTTGGCTTTTTTTGCTTTCTCTACTCGTTCCTTAAGAGATTTCTTAAAAAACATCTTTTCATCTCACATTAAAACATTCCATATATGTTTGATATGAAACTTATAAAGTTTAAGGTTATATGTACTTTAAACATGAATTGAAACTTATAAAAATATCAGTTTAAGATCAATAATAAAAATCTCGTTTATGAACAGTTATATATTGCTTTGTAAATGTAAAATAATTCTTATATTAATAAATTATGGTTATACAAGAATTATTTGTACATTGAAAAATGAATTAATCAAATATATACTGATGGCAGGTAAACTTTATCTATGAGAGAACTTTATGGAAAATGTAAATCCACTTCTTTAATTGAAGCAAGTTCTTAATTCAGGTGGGGATTCTTTTACCCCATCTGAATTTTAGAACTGCAAATGCATGGCTTACTTGGCGTTGAACTCCCACTTTCACAGAGTGCGCGGGAGACTTACGCCAAGTTAGTCAGGTGAAAAAAAGACATGTTGCAAAATTTGAAAGGAGAAATTTTGATGAGATTTTTTATAACGTCTAAAGATATAGGCATAGATTTAGGCACATCTAATACTTTATTATATGTAAAAGGAAAAGGCATTTTATTAAGAGAACCTTCAGTAGTAGCTATAGATGTTGTAAATGAAAAAGTTTTAGCTGTAGGTTTAGAAGCCAAGAAAATGATAGGTAGAACCCCCAAGGATATTATAACTGTTAAACCTTTAAAGAACGGGGTGATTGGTAACTTTGATTTGGCTCAACAAATGTTAAAAAAGTTTATTGAAAAAGTTATTGGCAAAGGTGCTTTTAAAAGTTCTAGAATTGTAATTTGTCATCCTTCAGGGATTACTGAAGTTGAAAAGAGAGCAATTAATGAAACAATAATTCAATCAGGGGCGCGTAAGGTTATGTTAATTGAAGGGCCTGTAGTTGCCGCAATAGGTGCGGATTTACCTGTAAATGAGCCCGTTGGAAGAATGATTGTGGACATAGGTGGCGGTACTACTGAGGTAGCTGTTGTCTCTCTTGGAGGAATTGTTACAAGTAAAACTTTAAGAGTTGCGGGGGATGCATTGGATGAGGAAATTATTAAATATGCTAGAAAAGAATTTAATTTGATGATAGGAGAAACAACAGCTGAAAATATTAAAATAAAAATTGGTTCTGCATATAAAGATGAAAATGAAGAAGAACAGAGTATGAAAATAAAAGGAAGGGATTTAACTACGGGTCTTCCAAAGATTATTACTATTACAGAAAGCGAAATAAGAGAAGCTTTAAAGGAGAAAATAGCCTTGATGATTGATGCTATTAGAACTACTCTTGAAAAAACCGAACCAGAACTTGCTGCGGATATAATGGACAAGGGTATAATGCTTTCAGGGGGTGGAGCTCTTTTAAAAAATTTAAATAAACTTATATTTAGAGAAATACATATACCGGTATATATTGCAGAATCTCCCCTTGAATGTGTTGCTATGGGTACTGGGAAGTGTCTTGATATGATGGATAAAATCGGTGATATAAAATATAATTAGGGAAAGCGAACAAACGGAGTATACCCTATTTGATAGACACATAGGAAAATGTGTATAATAAGTGCATAAAGAAGTATGTTTTGGTGGAATGGTGGACAAGATCGAATTTTCAGTAGAGCATAAAAAAGAAATAATTTTTTCCCTCTAATCCATGTGATAATAGATAGTAGTAATGCTAAAATGAAAATAAATATAGGCATTATCCACGGATCATGTATCATTTTCTTATTCCTAATTTTGCATACTGATTATCCTTTGTTTTACGCTTGTTAGCCATCATTATCACCTCTAGTAATTAGTATGGAGAATAATAAATTAGTTTATACCTTTGCCTTGTGATTTTAATATATGTATACTTCCTACAATAATTCAGCAAACTTATCATTAAAATACACCTTTTTCTTTAAGGTATAAACTAACACTATAATAGACCATATAACATTACCATAAAAAAGTTTTTCACTGTACTGCTGAGATAAAGTTATATTTGTTATTAAAAAGTATATAGTGTAAATTATCATAATCCAATATCCCCATTTTTTAAGCTTCAGGTATCCATAAGCCATTATAAGAGAAATTAAAGATACTAATACTCTCATAATATTCTCAGGAACATTAGGCACCCCAAATCTAAAGGCAATTCCATATTGTTCTGTAGTGTTTGCGAATAACGTTAATATTAATACAATTGCACCTAAAATATAAAAGTATCCAATTAATACTACTCCTAAAGGTCTTTTTGCGATCATTTCATCTAACTCCTTAGAATTTTTTAAAATAAATTTTCTCATAATGACATTTCCCATTAAACTTAATAACTAGTCTTGTCCTTAGAATAAATATATCAAGAATACTTAACTTTGTTAAATTTAATTAATATTATTTTGAATATTGATTATGTTTAATTTTGGGTTATCAACGCTTAAGATAATTTTTGAATAAAGAACGTTTGTGTAAAGTTTTATAGAGATTCCTCCTCCTTCATTGTTTGTTTTAACAAAAACATTTTATCACGAATGAGAAGTAAATCTCTACAGATTTTTTTAATACAACATATTTATAAATTAATTTCTACCGGCAACACTTGCTAATTTAAAGATAGGAATTCTATACTTTTATTTTTATCCTTATTATAACTAGATTTCATACTTTTAATTCTATTTTTACTTATATTAATCTCAGGTACGTTTGTCCAATTTTTTTATAATTTAACATATACACATATAAATTAAAATATATCCAAACATACTCATATAGCTACTTTCTAATTATTAATGATGATGATGATGTCTTTTCTTTTTATCATCTTTTCCATTGTCTTTTTTAGAATCATTACTTCCATCTTCTTTATCTTCCCCACTACTTAATATGCTTTCCATTACGTCTACAGCTCCGCCTTCCGTTTTAACGTAAGCAATATGAGGTATTTCTATCATTACTATACCTTCATTGTAGGTAACCACAAGCACATTTCCAATTATAGCTTCTATAACTGCATTTTCTATTTTGTCCCCTGATTTAAAACCAATAACCACATAACTTTTAATTAATTTTGATAGTAATTCCTTCATTTGTATCCCTCCTTGTATCTATTGTCAGTAATATATTATGCTAGGTTATTTATATAGTTACTAGATATTACCAATTTTGAGATATGCAAGTGAACTCCTTTCAGCAAGCTGAAACATCGTGAAATCAGGTGGTGACTCTACCCCATCTCATTTAAAAGTTCCCCCTACGCTTCGCTTAGAGGTGGAGATATTAACCTTTAATGCATGAAAGGTTAAAAATTACAACATATAAAAAGAAGGTATATAGATTTAATTTACATAAATCTATATACCTTCTTAGTTAACTCTATACCCTAGCTCCAGTATTTATAGAATCTGTTGTCATTTCTAAAATCTCTGGTTTTGGAAGTTCTATGCCAATAGTTTCTTTCATAACATCTTCAATAGTGTCTACAAGAATGAATTGTAATTCAGCTTGAACATCTTTAGGAATGTCCATTAAATCTTTTTCATTGTCCTTTGGTAAGATCACACGTTTTATCCCTGCACGATGAGCTGCTAACACTTTTTCTTTAATTCCACCTACAGGAAGTACTGCACCTCTTAATGAGATTTCACCTGTCATTGCCAATTTAGGATCTACTTTACGACCTGTTACTAAAGAAGCAATAGTTGTAAATAATGCTACTCCTGCAGATGGACCATCTTTTGGAATAGATCCTGCTGGTACATGAATATGCAAATCATTTTTGTTAAATTCAATATACTTTAAGCTAAGTGCTAACCTTGAACGAATTAAGCTTTGAGAAATCTTAGCTGATTCCTTCATTACATCTCCTAGTTGACCTGTAAGAATTAATTGTCCACTTCCAGGCATAAGTGCACCTTCAATAAACAAGATGGCTCCTCCAACCGGCGTCCAAGCTAGTCCTGTTACAACACCTGGTGCATTGTTTTTACCCGCCTTATCATACTGAATAATTTCATGTCCTAGAATATCAAATAGCATATTATCTTTAATTACATAAGGCAAGTCCACTTTACCAAGTACAATCTTTTCAGATACTACTCTTGCAACTGCTGCTAATTGACGTTTAAGACCTCTTACTCCAGCTTCTCTAGTATATTTTTCAATAATTGCCTTTAAAGCTTCATCTTCAATTTGAAGTTGATCATCACTTAGACCATGTTGTTCTAGTACTGAAGCCCATAAATGTTCTTTTGTAATATGAAACTTTTCACGGCTTGTATAACTGCTGATATCTATAATTTCCATACGATCTCTTAATGGCTCTGGAATACTTACTAATGAGTTTGCCGTTGCAATAAAGAACACATCAGATAAATCATAAGGCACTTCTAAATAGTGATCTGAAAAAGTATTGTTTTGTTCAGGATCTAAAACTTCTAATAATGCACTGGCAGGATCACCACTTGCAGATGCCATAAGCTTATCAATCTCATCTAAGATAAATACTGGATTCTTTTCACCTGCACGTTTCATTCCCTGAATAATTCTCCCTGGTAATGCGCCAATATAAGTTCTTCTATGTCCTCTAATTTCCGCTTCGTCTCTGACTCCGCCAAGACTGATTCTAACATATTTGCGTTGTAGTGCTTCTGCAATACTCTTGCCAAGACTTGTCTTACCAGTTCCCGGAGGACCTACTAATAATAAAATTGATCCCTGTTTATTCTTTTTTAGTTTCATCACTGTTAAATGCTGAATAATACGATCTTTAACTTTCTCAAGTCCATAGTGCTGTTTATTTAATAGATTTCTTGCAGCTTCTATATCTATATCTCTAATCTGACTTTCTCCCCAAGGTAAACTTGTTAGTAAATCAAGATAATTTGCAATAACATTTGTTTCTGCACTATTAGGCCCTTGTCGTTCTAATTTACTCAGTTCATCTAATGCAATCTCTTTCACATCTTCAGGCATATTAGCTGCTTCTATTAATGACTTATAATCTTTTTTGTTTTTTGCTATGTTACCTTCTGATTCATTTAATTCTTCTTCAATAGCTTTAAGCTGTTGCCTTAGCATATTTTCTCTATAGTTTTTATTAACCTTATTATTAAATTTTGCTGCCATTTCCATTTGAAATTTTATTGATTCTTTTTGATCTATCAAGATATCTAGGAATCTCAAACCTTTCTTTCTCAATGAACGAATTTCTAAGAATGCTTGTCTCTCTTCAAAGGATAAATTCATAAATGGGAATAAATAAGCAACAATCTTTGTAATATCCTCTAATTTATTTATATATCCCACATAAGCTTCTGAACCCTTAAAGTTTTCACTAATTTCAGAAACTAAAGCCTTAATGTAGTTTATCATTTCTTTTTGATTTTTTTCATCTAAATCTATAATATCTGGGATAAGATTATAATTTACTCTGTAATTTGTACCATCAGGAATAAATTCTTGTACCTGAGCTCTTTCAATTACATCTATGGCAAATTCATAACCATCCTTTAATATTTTTCTGTCTTCAATCTTGATTAATGTTCCCACATTATAGAAATCACTTTGTCTATATAAGTCTCCAGTATGTCCTTCTCTAGGAGCTAATACAATGCCATAGAAATCATCCTGTGCAACTCTTTGATAAACTTCATTACCAATTTCTTTATTAACTTTTATTGTTATATTTTTTCCATGTAATAAAACTGTATTGGGTATAACAACTAAAGATAATTCCCTATTTACATTCAATTCTTTCATTACAATCATCTCCCATTATTTTAGTTTGACTATACTCCTATAACTTCTTTAACTTCAGGGATGTTATTTTTTAATTCTGTTTCGATTAAATTTTTTACTGTCATCTGAGAAAATGGACAACCACTACATGATCCTTGTAACTCAACCTTTACGATTCCATCTTCTGTAACGTCTATCAATTTTACATCTCCACCATCTCTTTGTAATGCTGGACGAACCTTATCTAATACTTCAATTACTTTATCTTTCATATTTATTCTCCTCACTTTTTAATATTTAATTTTTATATGTTTTCTTAGTAATTTAGTTAGTTTTTATTAACCTAACTTTATTTCTAAAATTTTTTAATTTTGTTTTTTTACTTAACTTTTGATAAAAGAGTTATTAATGTATTAATTTCATCTTCATCAAGACTCTCCATAATCCTAGATACTACTTTTTTAATAGTTAGATCTTCAAAGCGTGCTATGCATTTTCCCTTATCCGTAAGATGAATATAATACACTCTGCCGTCTTCATGACATTTTTGCTTGTAGATACAATCTAATTTAATGAATTTTTTAATCATTTCTGTAACTGATGGTTTAGATAAATCTAAAATTTCCGCCAATTTACTAGTGGTAACATATTCATACTGGTCAAATTTCTTTATATATTCAATTTGACGAAGTGTTAATTCTGACATACTGAATTCATCAACTAGTTTGCATGAACACTCACCCTTTATCTTCATTAATTCACTATAAGTGTCATAAAGCTCTTTATTAACATCCACAAGATCACCTCATTAGTTTGTTAGGTTTTCCCTAACAACATCGTAACTTATATTGTTTTGTTTGTCAATAGAAAAATCTGAATATTTAAATAAATCTTCCATTAAAAATAATTTAAATCTATTACAATCTACTATCTTTCTTATCTTCTAACTTGTCCAAAATATTATCTATCTTTTTATCCATCTCTTTATTTCTATTAATAAAATTTCTAAGCCCTCGTATTGCTATGTATATACCTGCTATAATTCCAATCAGTATTAGGAAATTAATAATTGTAGATATAATAGTAAAATAATTAGTTTCCATATAAATCCTCCTCTTTGTGATTTAATAAATCAAAATTGGGAAAAATTGCACCCCAGGGGTGTAATTTGGGGTTGTAATTTTTTTCAATTCATTTCAATACTTCTTTTACATATTGCCATGTTCCTCCATTATCCTTTGATTGGTACAAACCTTTTGAGCCTCCATTATAATCTCCATCAGATCCTTGTCCAACTAAAACATTTAGAATTCCATCTTTCTCATAAGGCATTCCAGGTAAATCAAAAGGATTATACGCTTTGCCACTACTTAATGTTACTTTCATTGCTGGAAAATCCACCTTTGTATAAGATACACCTCCATCTTCTGTTCGATATAATTCTCCATTCCTGCCGCCACTATGAGATAAACAAATAAATCCAAGCTTATTATTAAGAAAAGTTATTCCTGCTGAAACTCCAGTCATTCCTGAAAATGGATCTCCATTTATAGTCTTCCATGTGGCTCCAGCATCAGTAGTACCCTCTAATGAATAAGATCTGCTTCCCGCCGCAGCTGCCGTTATTTCTAAACGATACCCAACTAGCTTTGATAAATAAAATTTATCTGGGGCGTTATCTGATTGATCAGAAATCTTTTTATTTTCTTTTGAAGTATTTGATGTTTTAATATTGCCTAAACCATCTGTTAAATTATATCTAACAGGAGTATATTTATTCTCTTTACCTGGTACATATACAGACACAGTGTATCCTACCGCTTCAGAATAAGCATTAACAGCTGAATTTATATTTCCCTTTGAATCAATATAAACAACACCATTTGTATTATATCCAAAGCTTCTTTTACCATAATAAAGTATACCAAACTGATTTTCAGACCAGTTTCCCACTGTTTTCCTAAGGGGTATTACCTTCATTGTTTTAATTAACGGTTCTAAAAGTTTATCATCACTATAATCTGCCTTCACATAACCATTTAAATATATAGTTATATTCTCTGACTTATTTCTGTCATAAGTAATTAAATAGCTTTCTAATTTACCTTTAGTGTTTTTACCATAAAGATATGTATCAAAAGATGTAATTTTACCATAAGAATCAAATTTAAGACTAAAGCTACTTGCAACATATAACTTTTTAGGCATATCTACTTTTTTATTAATATCTGTAAAGATCCCTTCTATGCCATTTTTGTATATATTATCATCCTTAAGCTTTACAGTTCTTTTATATTTTAGATCTCTTATAAACCATGATAGCTTTCCATTATAATTTATTGTATTATGATATATTTTAACTCCATAAAAACATGTTATTAGAAGTAAAATTATTGCAACTGTACAAATCCATATAATTTTACAACGTGAGTATAACTTATATGAATCTACACTATCTTTGGCTGCAGCTGCTGGCTTTTTAACAATCCTAATTATTAGAATTATAAACCACGCTAAAAAAAATAGCATACAACCCGATAATACAGTTATATTATTATTAACTCTTCCAAACATACATAATTTATATAACTCATAAAATGAAATCCAATATACTAATATAAATATTGAGCAGGTTATTATTGATAAGATTAATCCTTTTTTTGTAACTTGTTTGTATTTTTTCATTTTTACCTCTTTACTCCATCTTAGGCACATTCAAATAAATAACTAGTCAGTATGCTAGTCTATTTTGAATCCCACCGCGTCAACAGAACCCTAAGATAGCTCACTATCTTAGGAACCTATTTCCTTGTTGACTTCAAAATATACGTCGCATCTTTGTCTTGTTATTTATTTTCATATGCCTTATTTTTATAAATATGATTATAAGATGTATTTATCTTTATTTTGTGAATACCATTTTGGAACTATCAAGTTAAAATTGTCATAATGATCAAATGCTTCAAGACAGCGTTTTGTCATTCCAATAATTTCTTTATTTCCAAATTTCTCTGCCCATTTAATTGAATACAAAGATGCATGTGCCACATATACAGCTTGAATTCTCCAAAATTCAGTTGGGGGGGTGCCATCAAAGTATCCATGAATTTGTCCTACTGAAAATGCAACACTATGTTCCACATCAAAGCTTTGAATTTTATAAAACTCCTCATATCTATCTCCACATTCCCAGCGATTAAAATCTATAACTCCAATTTTCTTATTAGTAGTATATATTAAGTTTCCCACATGAAAATCACCGTGCTCATAAACAGGTGGCGTCTTACATATAATCTCAATATTACTTCTTACAAATGCTATTGCATTTTCATCATTTGGAATACGAACAGCTGAATTTTCATATTTTTGTAACTGTAATAACTTTTTAGAAATCTTATTTACGTAAGGAACATCTTGTACATCTACTTGAATACTATGAATTTTTCTTAAAACTTTACCTGCATATATACCAAGGTTATATTGTTCTATTTTAGGTATAGAATTTAATCTTTCCTCAAGAGAATTACCATCTACCCAGCTTAAAAGCATATAAACATTTTTATGTTCATTGAAAAAACCAAACTCTATAGCTCTAGACATTTGAAAATCAAGAGCATTAAACTTCTTAATAACTTGAAACTCCTTCTTTTTCTGTTCATAAGTATCAGAAGATGATATGCGAAGTAAGTATTTAATATTTTTATTATCTTCTATGTAATATTTTTCATCAGATGACCAACCATATTCTATTTTTCGTATTTTTGTCCACATATTTGAATTAGTTATATCATTAAAATTATAATCCATTATATACCTCTTAAATTATAAATAATCTTTACTTCACGCTATACTACTAGTCTCTACTGATTATATATAACCAATAATACCATATTATTGGTTATATAGTAAATTATAATTACTAGAATTAAAAATCATAACTTTCATGACATTTCTATTGAATTTATAATATAATAATTTTTTAAAATAGGATGAATCTATATCTATACTGATAATGAAAAATAACAAACCTAAATATTTTCTTTTAGATTTCGAAGAATTTAGCAAAGAATCCGCTTCAGAAGAAGAAAATTTAAAAACCAACTTTTATAGTGATCTTTTTAATCGTAATATAGGAAGATTGCGAATTAAAACATATCTAATTTCTTGGGGCATACATAATAATAATAACACCAATTAATGCTATAATCCCACCAATCAAGTCAAATTTATCTGGAATAACATTATCTATTTTCCATCCCCATAAAATTGAAAGAACAATAAATATCCCTCCGTAAGTTGCATATACTCTACCAAAATTGGAATTTGGAGGCTGTAATGTAGGAATAACACCATATAAAACTAATACTACTGCACCTATAATTCCATATAAAACAGGTTTACCTTCTCGTAACCATAACCATACAAGATAACCACCACCTATTTCAAATACTCCCGCCAATATAAAATAAAACATTGATTGTACTAATTGCATATGTATACCTCCCACTTAAATCTATAATCTTGATACATAATTAATTACTATCTACTCCATCATCTACTTTGACCAATAAGTTGGTGGAACCAGCATCATGGGTAGCTTTGTATGAGAATCACCCTTAGCCGTGTTTAGCTGAGCCTGGGTAAGAAAAATGCTATTTGTGAGATTAGCTCCACTAAGATCAGCATCTCTAAGATCTGCTCCTATGAAATCAGCCCCGCTTAAATCAACTCCTCTAAGGTTTGCCGCAATAAGGCATGCTCCTCTAAGATCTGCACCTTTAAGATTGTTTTTTCTAAGATCTGCACCTTTAAGATTGTTTTTTCTAAGATCTGCACCAAAATAATCTAATGGCTTAGAGTTGTAGTTACGATTTTTTGAAGAAATTTTCTTTCTACTGCAAGCTTTAGCACGTACCATATCACTAGTATTTTTAAGCAGTATGTTAACCTTTGTCCTATTAGCATCTATATCCAAGGTTAATAGAGAATCAACGCCACAAAGAGTAAGAGCTTCAATACTATTCAACAATGAACTTATCTCAACTTTCACATTCTGGTCTGTTTGCAGGATAAATGCTTCTGTTAGATACCATATCATTTCATGAAGTTGCCTCATAATTAAAAACACATCAAACATTTGCTTTGCAGTTTCAGGATTTCTTCTCCAATCCTTTCCGCCATATGTAACCTGAGAAACTTTTTGTCCTGCTCCAAAGCAGTGATAAGCGGTACATCCTTTAAGCCCATTCTTCCTAAGATTTTTATGAACAGAACATTTAAAATCAGATTGTAAGTTTATGCAAGGCTTACCGGCATCTTTATTCGTTGGGAAACCTTCCGCAGCTGAAAAGTATAATGCTACACAACATAGTCCAAAACATTTTTCGCAGTCAATTTTCAATTCTTTATTACTCTTATATTCATGTGTATATATCATATTTATTTACCTCATATTAGAAAAATATAAATAATTCTTCATTTTCAAAATTTTTTTGTAGTGAATACGAACAATATAAGAAAGTTGCGAATTACTTATCTATCCTTTTTTGAATTACTCTGTTTTGCTACTTTTACTCTCATGTAAGCCACGTACTTTTGTAATTAATAAAGTCAGTGTTAAGAAATATATATTATATGTGCTATATGCAATAATTATTTAGCATTAAAATCAAATTTTGCATCACGCAATTTATTTATCTTTTCTTCACTCAAAGTACCTTGTCTGTAACATTTCCTTTGTCTAGCTATCCAGTATGAAAGCTCAGAGTTTTCATCTCTACGAACAAACATCCTCCCTACTTCATTAGTAAATTTAATATATTCTTCAAACATATTCTCCCATTTTTCATCTTTGTTAAATGTAAACCCAATTTCTTTTAATAGTTTTATTTGTTCATCAGAGAGAGGTTTCCTTTTTCCTTTTCCATTTAGTTTTTGTTTTTGTTTAATAGTCCATTCATGAAGAGAAAATTTATCTGCTGGATATGATTTTGGAACACAACAATGACCATTTTTTTCTTTGAATTTTTTGAATTCTTCGTATGCATCCATCCATCTTGAATCAAAACCCCAATCAAATCCTATTTCATTTAGTGCATTAATCCTTTCTTCTGTCATATGTTCTTTTTTACGTTGAGTACCAACCCAAAAAGCTAATTGTTGGTCATCATGATAATGTCTAGGAACTCTACAATGACCATTTTTTTTCTTGAATGCCTTTAATTTTTCATACATTTGCCACCATTTATATTCATTTAAGTCCCATATAAAATTTAATAAATTAAGCATATCTATTCTTGCTTCAAGTAATTTACTTTGTTTAAATAATGTTCTTTGTCTAGAACACCATTTATTTAACTCATATTCTTCTATTGATACTATTGTGGTGTCATAAATGTTTTTATATTTAACTAGCTTATTGTACCAGTATTCCCACACATTGCTTAATTTATCTTCAAGTTCATCAAACAACTCTTTTGTTTCTTTTGATTCATCAATAATTGTAAAAGAAGGGCAATTATTTTCTAAGCCTAAATTAGCTCTCTTATTTAGCTCTCTTATTTTTGCTTCCTCTAAATCTTCAATGAAATCACTAGTACATACATTGTTAAAGTTATTCACAAAATCAAATATAATCGGATTTTCGATATTACCACTTTGAAGTGCTCTTCCAATTTGTTGATAGAACACTCTTGGTGATTTAGTGTTTCGTAATAATATTACTCCAGAAACATTATCTATATGGAGTCCTTCGTTTAACATATCAATTGCAAATAATAAATAAATTTTTGAGTTTTCTTTTCCTTGTTTAAATTTATTTAGTTCATCGCCAGCTTCACTATCATCGCTTATTACTCTATATTTTTTTATATTATTACTTAGATTAGATTGCTTAAACCATTTTTCAACTAACCATTCCATTTCATATAGATGTTCTTTGTTTTCGCAGAACACAATAAACTTGTTTTCATTATTTTTAATATACTTTGCTATAATATAAGGTATACCCTTACTACTATCCCAATCTTTTCTTATAGAAGTTAATTTTTTCGAATAGATAGTTTTATAATTTTCATCTATATTAGAATTAGCTATCTTATTTGATAAGTTGCATACTTCTTCATCTAAGGTATAAAGTGCTGATATATAGGTTGGCATTGGAAGTATCTTTTTAACGATTGCTTCCGCTAAACTCAGACTTACAGCAATATTGTTCTCAAACAATTCTTTAGACATATCCCTTTCATTATCTGAATATCTTATAGGTGTTGCAGAAGTACCTAGAATAATACTCCTTTTATTGTTATCAAGCAGTCTTTCTACTCCTCTTCCCCAAAACTCTGCACCACATCTGTGAAATTCATCTAAGATTATTAAATCGTATTTTAGCAACTTCATCTCTTCTCCAGTAAGGTTTTTCAATTTAGCGTATGTCATAAAATCTGTGTTTTCAGCTATCCAAAAACATTTTTTCTTTACTTGCTCAAGTATATGTATCGATGGAGCTAAAACTATACATCTTTTATTGATGAAATCAGCTAAGTATTTTATTATAATATAGCTTTTACCAGTTCCAGTAGCTTGAATAAAGGCAATTTTCTTTTTATGTTTAAGAAGTTTTTTTGAGTTTTCATATGCAATTTTATTATGAGCATATAATTCTATATTAGGTTCTTCTGATGGTATTTTCCCATAGTTATCTATTAGTTCTGATACATAATCCCAACTTTCTAATTTCATATTAAACTCTTCAAGTTCTTTTGAAGCCTTAACAAAGCCATTAATTGAAATCATCAAATAACTATTACATTTATATAAATCTTTTGACTTTTTCTCAAATTTAATAAGTTCAATTTTAGTTTCATCAAATGTTAGAGGTCTATTATAGTTTTTTGCTTGAACTATTAAGAATATCTTTTCTGGCAGTTTAGGATGGTATAAAAGAATATCAGCTCCAGCATCATCTTTACCACCATTATTTACAGATAACCATCCGTTACCTTTGAATAACTCCACTAAATATTGTTCAAAAAGTGTTCCTTTTTGCTTGATATCAAATTTTTCAAGTATAGTTTTTATTACAGTAATATCTTTTTTTTAGTTAAATCAAGTAACTGAGATAATACTTGTTTTATCATATTTCATCCCTCTTGCTTAAATTATTCTACTGTAAATTATATAAGAAATGGCCTACTTATAAAATTAAATAAACCGCACAGTCGAAATTCTTATTATTCGCTTTATTTTACCTTTCTTTAATATCTTTTAAAGAAAATTTAAAAATAATATTCACCTATTTTTCCTCATATCACAATATTTCATCAACAATTTTAATTCCATTGCCTTTCATTTCCCATAGTGAAATAACTTTCATTAAATCCCCATCATGAGTTCCAAAATCAAAAGTTTCAACCCCATTTATAGGCACGATTATTCTCTTGTTGAGATTTTTCTCATTAAAATAAGTCTTAAGTGTAGTGGCAAAATGACTGACACATATATCGGCTTCACAACCCACCACTATGTAATTTTCTATAATATCTTCATTCTTTTCAAGTCATTCCTTAAAACCCGGTGCATGAAATCCATTGGTACTGTTTTTAGAAATCATAGCCGCGTCTTTTCCAATTACCTCCTCTGTATTTAGTTCATCTATAAGTTCACTTTCTTCTGTACCTTTTATGCAATGTTTTGCATAAGTAGTTAGTTCTGAAGAATTTTCTTCATGTTCATCTAAAAAGAATATCTTTTTATACCCATTACTCCTTTTGTTTAAATCTACAATAGCATCTATAATAGAATTAATTCTAGGAGATGAAAGCATTCCTTTGTTTACGAAGCCTTTTACCATGTCAACCGTTACTATTACCGTATTCTCCTCTGGAAAATCCTTTAAGTATACTGTGTTTCCTTTAATTTCTTTTTCCATATCAAAAATTTTATTAATATCCATAAAAGTCCACCTTTCTTCAGTAAATAAACATGCTTCCAAATAGGTCTGCTTCTAGCCTATCTTCCTCAATTTATTCATCCAATATTTGGGTTACCAAAGTCTATTGTTACTTATTCCATTAATATCATCTATTAACCCGTATATGCATCCAGTAAAAATAGCAAAATTTAATGATAAATCACTGGCTGTTACTATTCTCCAAGATTTAGTTCCTTTTTTATACATATTCCCCGCTGCTACTCAAAACATGGTCAAATGTATCCATATTGAGATTATTACTGTTTCACCGCACTCCGCCTTGCCTAAGCTACTACGGTTTGTATAGCACTCCACAACAGCTACAAGATGTACAATTTCTAATGGGCAGGTATAATTATCTCTAATCTTCATTATAATACCTCACGTATAAGATTTGTTTTTGCTAATAATTACATCTTAGTGTACTACTCTGATAAAAAGGCTGCTTTAAAATTCTAACAATATACCTCTAAAATCTTCTTTTCCTTTTCATGAACTTTAACAATTACTTCCTCTGTCTTCCCTGATACTCCCTTAACTTTTCTAAAGTCAAATATTAAGAGGTACCCATCCTCTAATCCATATTGCTCTAAATATTGGCCCAGTTGTACAAGTCCTTTTTCATGATACTTATCTCCCCGCCATATTTTAAGTTCCAGTATATATATCCTTTTTTCATAGGTTATAATTATATCAAACCTTTTTTCTTCTCCACCCTTTACTTCCTTAAAGGCAAAGCCTGTGCCATTTATTATGGGACTTAAAAAAGCAAGAAATAGTAATCTCCCATCCTCTTCTAAAAAAGCTTCTCTTTTTTCTGAGTGCTCATGCTTCATAAATTCCTGAAATTTTAATAATATCTTTATTACATTTAAGCTGCCATCTTTTTCTATAAAGTTTAATCTATAGTTGTAATTTGACATTTCAGCGTATTTATTTTTCCTTATGACCTTCATCATCATATGATTATAAAGGAGCTGTTCATAAATTTTGTTGTTTATTTTACAATTGCCATTTTGTTCTTTTAGAATACCATATATGGTCCCCAGATTTACTATTTCATCTGTCTTTATATAAGTTATACTTTCCCCTTCTAAAATTATTCTGCTGACAAAATCATATAATTCTTTATTATTTTCAATATTTTTAATCAGGCTTTGAAAGTTTGTGTTGTCTTCCTTTAGAAGTTCTTTTACAGCAAAATCTAAATATTCATTTTCCCAAATTTTATCATTCTTATCCATAATCTTTTCATCTATTATCTTACACAATTTACTTACAAAGAATGGATATCCTGAAGTATAAAAATAAAGTCTATCTGAGAAATATTCCCTATCCAATTTTACATTCTTATCTTTTATATAATCCTCAAGCATAGTTCCTATTTCTTCTTTTGAAAAACTCATATCCACATCAAAATCTGAAGCTATATTCCAAGGACTGTTATATTTATGTTCCTCATCTGGTCTCATCTTTAACTTCAAAGTCTTTACATCGTGTACTCCTGCTAATATTACGCTGTGAAAGGTTTTATCTTTTCCTGAATTTCTAAGCAAATACTTATTTCTGAGCATTCCTAAGAAACTTAAAAAAAGCTGATTGTTACTGCTTTTATCCACTTCATCTATCATCAGTATTACTTTTTTATTGACTTTCATAATAAATTTTGTGACAGCTTTTGATAAATCATTAAAGGTATTAACTTTGCTCTTTTGGTCTTCCAAAAAATCAGCTAAATCTTCATGCTGTAAAAACAAGCTATCAGCTAATATCTGTAAAAATTCTTTTACAAATCTCTGTTCTTCTTCAAAAATCAAATCCCCAACACCTTCAAAACTTGTAGATATAGTTAGGTATTCACTATTTTTGTCAAGTCTTCTCTCTAACATATACAAAGTAGTGGTCTTTCCATACTGTCTTGGTCTGTTTATTATAAAATACTCCTCATCTTCTATGAGTTTCATTATATTCTTCAATTTCTCCGATATATCTATCATATAATGTTTTTCTGGTATACATGTACCTGTAACATTAAATCTCTTGCCCATTATTTTTTCACCCCGCTTATTGTATATATTTTACCACATTATATAAACCTTTAAACAGAAAAAAAGCTGCAAGATATGCAGGATTTATTTTACTTACCACTTAAAATATTCTTCATCCTGTGAACTTTTTAATTAACTTGTTAACCCTATATATGGCATCCCTATTACTTTTTAATTATAAAACAATCTTTAGTCCACATCTAATTACTCTTGCTCCATAACATAAAAAAAGTTATAAGTTAATATAGATAAAGTTTAGTTATTTGTTATCCACTCAGACTTTAAAATTCCGTACTCATAGGTATCTGCCCATAAGGGTTCTCCATTAATATCTTTCTTAAAATATATATTTTTGAGAAGAGTTCCTTCATATTTCATTCCTGATTTTTGCAATACTCTACCTGATGCTTGATTTTTACTTCTGTGAAATGCCTGCACTCTATTGAGATGACCCTGACTAAATGCATATTCAATAACAGCTTTTAAAGCTTCAACTGTATACTCATTTCCCCATAATTTTCCTGAACTTCACGACTACTTATCCAGTTTTTAAATACGCTTTTAGTATCTGTTATTTCAAATTTACGGAGAATTAACCTTTTTGTTTCTATAGTTTGTGTTCCCATATGATTAAATAACATTACAGAGTACCTCGCATTTTTATAATAATAGATCTAATTTTCATTTTGCTGGCTATTTTAATCTTTTTAAAATAGCCATATTGTAGTACCTTTTATTTCTCCCAAGTATTTAACTAACCTAATATCTTATCAATAGCATATAAATTTTTAATTATACTATAATTTCTATAGGCAAATTTATTGTATATATACAATCTCCAATCTCTGCATAGTACAAAAGATTTAATACCTAGTTTTATTGCGCCCTCACAATTTCTTATGCTGTCATCAATAAATATAGATTCTTCAGCTGAAACATCTAATTCTTCAAGGGCTGCTTTATACATTAATTCATCAGGTTTAGTTACACCCTTTATTGAAGATACAACAAAAGATGAGAAATAATCTCTTAGATTAGCATTTATAAATACATTCTCCAATGATGGCCACGCATCTGACACCACTGCCAACTTATATTTTTTACTTAGTTTAGGTATAAGCTCAATGACATCTTTGAAAAATGCATATTTATTATAATTATATACTAAATCTCTGGTAATAGATTTTACATCTTCCTCTTTTAACTTTAATTGTGGCAAGCACTTTGAAAATATATTATAATATTGAAAAAAATGTGTGTATTCTTCCTCTTCATTTACAATTAAATTCTGCTTACTGATGTATTCACCTGCTTTACTAAGTGCTTCTCTCTTTTGTAAAGGTGATATGGAATCGAACTTTTTTCTATCTACATAATTGAAAAAATTAGGGGTTATAAACCAACTACCCGTAACCGGCTCATTTAATACTCTTCCAGAATCTATTAGAATAGCTTTAATTCTTTTATTATTAAATGCTAACGATTTTTTTGACATAGAACTTCCCTTCTTTATTCAAATAATTTATTTTTAAATTTTTCTATTCTTATTTTTATTGAGAAATATATAACTGAATTGAACATATATTTACTATTATTCTAAAACTTTCTCACATATCTCCAATAGAGGTAAATTAACAAGTTATTATCTCTATATCAAAAAAACGTTCTTGAAATTCTACAAGTGCTTCAATCTGTTGTCTATTATATTTATTAGAATTTCTTGCCACTACCATTTTATCTTGATTATCATCTATCAACCAACAATTAGAATACTATATAAATATATCCATTATTGTTGTATATTAAATTTGTTCTGGTATTTCCCCAATATAAAGCTAAAACTCTATATACTTAAATTTCTCAGTATATAGAGTTTTATATTTTAATTATCCATATTCAAACTCATACATATCATGATTTATATTTCAAGACTTTTTAACCTGACTAACTTGGCGTAAGTCTACCACGCACTCTGTGAAAGTGATTCACACCAAATTAAAATTTGGGTTCTCTACTTTTCTTCAAGGGGGAGTTTAACGCCAAGTAAGCCATGCATTTGCAGTTCTAAAATTCAGATGGGGTAAAAGAATCCCCACCTGAATTAAGAACTTGCTTCAATTACTATAAAATTTTCATTATTTTTTTGCAGGACATTTAGTATGATCTGTGAACCAAAAACATTTTTTACACCCAAAACACTTGTTTACAGGTTTACTATTTATAACATGATTTGCAAATTCATAATCTGCAAGCATTCCTCTTCCTATACTCACTAAATCTACATAGTCATTTTCGATTAAGAATCGTACCTTCTCTTCAGTTCTAATCTCATTAACAGCTATGACAGGTATATTAACTACCTCTTTTATCCTGCATGCACTGTAAGTTATAAAGCTACACTGAAAATCTTCTGGAACATCACCCTTTGGAGGATTCATACCAAAAGAAATATTAAGTAAATCAATACCAGCTGATTCAAATGCTTTGGCAGCTTTTATACCGTCTTTGCTCTGTGGAAGATATTCTCCCATACGCAGACTGATAATAAATCTATCTCCAGTATCCCTCCTAATCTCAGGTAAAATTTCTGTTAATATACGTGCCCTGTTTTCAATAGGACCTCCATATAAATCCTCTCGCTTGTTGTACTTTCCATCAAGAAATTTACAAAGTGTAAATCCATGGGCAAAATGATATTCTACCCCATCAAAGCCTATATCATAAGCTATTTTGGCTGCCCTTTTCATATCCTGCTGCATTGAATAAATCTGCTCACTGGAAAGTATATTGATATCCATATCTCCACATGACAATTGTATCATCACAACTGCACCATATTTATGACAGTTACTTACTATCTGACTCAAAACGTCTTTATTATCCTCTGTCCATAAATTTGTCCCCTGTACTGCACCAGACACATTGGTTGCCTGTACTATAATCAGCCCAGCCCCTCCTTTTGCACATTCTGTATAATGTTCAATATGCTGCTTTCCATAATAAGAACCATTATCTCCATGAAAAGAAAATGTTACCATTGGTGGCATAACTATTCTATTTTTAATATAGTGGTCGCGTATGATTATTTCATCCGATATTTTTGTCATATATCATGTCCCCCCTTGTATTCTTTACTAACAAATTTATACTTAATATAATAAGTATATCAGTAGGGTATAAGAATACAAGTACGCACATTTTAGTGCCTTAATATATGAGCATAATAGATGACTTTGCTAGTTGGACTAACTTCGATTACTCCAATCTTGATTGTACCCGTAGCAGCACATCTAGCAAAGCCACTAGAAAGAAGTCTAGTCAATAAAATTATTATAACTAAAGCTTTTATATTCATTTTACTTTGATATAATAGAATTATAAGAAATATTCAGTAATGCCAACTGGAAATACTAGAGGCTATTGATTTTGTTAAAGCAAAATCAATAGCCTCTTTTGCTTAAGGCACATTCAAAAAAATAATTAATGACAGCAGATGTTATATTACCAATCCATGAAATATCTTTAACAAAAATGGAGGTGTAATTGTTTAATTATTACAATGCTATCATATATGAATACTTTAAGTAATTTTGTTATATAGGATGTTTAGTTACTGAATAATATTAAATAGTTAGGGGGAAAAGTATATGTCTATTGAATTAAATGATAGTGAAAGAGAATTATTAAAGAAAGTAGAAGTCTGGCTTAAGGAACATAAGGAAGAACTAGTACAAGATATTGAAGCATGGGTTCGTATACCAAGTGTAAGTATATCAGATGAAAATACTAAAGGTGCACCTTTTGGAAAAGAATGTGCAAAGGTATTAGAACTTGCACTTAAACGTAGCAATGAATTTGGATTTAATACTAATAATCATGAGGGGTATGCAGGTTCTGTTATTTATGGTGATTATGAAAACAGTATTGGACTTATAGGTCATTTAGATGTAGTACCTGAAGGGGATAATTGGATTTATTCTCCCTATGAACCTGTTAGAAATGGAGAGTTTTTAATAGGAAGAGGAGTTTCTGATAATAAAGGTGCTTCTGTGGCTGCTTTGTATATTGCTAGAATATTTAAAGATCTAAATATTCCCATTGAGCATGGTATACATATTATCTATGGGTGTGCAGAAGAAACTGGTATGGCTGATTTGGCATATTATGTGCAGCATAAACAAGTTCCATTGGTCTCCCTAGTTTTAGATGGTAATTTCCCGGTATGCCATGGACAGAAAGGCGGATTTAATGGCAGATTATTTATACCAACCGGAAAACATCTCCTTAGTCTAAAAGGAGGAACAGCAAAAAATAATGTACCTGATTATGCAGAAGTTCTTCTTAAAAACATTTCATTGCCAGAGGTTTTGTCATCTTTGGATAAAGATTCAAAGAATATTTCAGATTATGTAAGAGCTGAGGAGCAATCTGATGGTATTTTAGTATATGCTAAAGGACGTTCAGGACATGCAGCTAGCCCTAAAGGTTCTCTTAATGCAATTTGGATTTTAGCTACTGCACTTAAAGAAAGTGGTTTATTTAAAGACAAAGATCAGAAAGCAGTGGATTTTCTATCTTCATTTTTATCAGATTATAATGGAGTGGGAGCAGGTATTGGATTTGAGGATGAAGTATCTGGTAAACTTACACTAAATGGTGGAATTATAAGATCCTTTGAAAATGGATTAGAGTTATTTATTGATATTAGATATCCTATTACATCAAATGAAGAAGATATAAAGCAGGCACTTAAGCTGAAAATTGAACCTTATGGGGTACGTATATTAGATGTTAGAAACAGAAAGCCTTATTTCATTGAAAAAGATGATGCTAAGGTAAAGGTATTGACAGATACTTATAATAGTTTACGTGAAGAACATAAAGAACCTTATGTTATGGGCGGAGGAACTTATTCCAGGGTATTACCGGAAGGCATTACTTTTGGACCTGGTTTTCCAGATATTAAAAAGCAAGGTATAGATTTTCTGCCAGATGGTCACGGAGGTGCACATGGACCAGATGAAGCATTACATATACCTTCATTGTTAGAGGCAATAAAAATTTATGTACTTTCAATAGTCAGGTTAGATAAATTGATATAAAGCCAAAAAGCATTTAATCTTTTTTACGTTAGATTAAGTGCTTTTTTCTTGTATCCAGTTAAAAACTATTGATATTTTATATAATAATATTCAAGTTGTAAAATACCATGTTATTTAAGAACACTATGGTATTTTGTCATCCTAATTTTTATTTATATTACCAGTAATCAAAACCACTTTTTCCTATTTATTACCATAGATAGAGCAATCACACTTGTAGGAAGCATAATCATTCCGAAAACGATCCAAAAGGAATTTTTATAATCATTCATTGGAATTCCTGCAACATTCATTGAAAACAATCCTCCCACTAATGTCATGGGTAAAATCACAACCTGAATAATTGTAAAAATGGTCATTAAATTGTTACTTCTATTATTTGTAAGTGAAGTAAATGTTGAATCTATTGACTCAATAACTTCTTTATCATTCTCCAGCATATCCCATATCTTTTCAGCTTTATCTGTAATATCATCAAAGTAAACATCCATATTTTCCGGAAGGTACTTTACAATAACCTTTTCTAAAGTAAGAATTACCGGCCTTACAGGTTTAACTATTCTTCTGAAATTAATTATTTGCATTTTAGTTATAGATATGTTCTTGAGCATCGCCTTTGAAGTATTTTTAAAGATGTCATTATTGATTTTATTGAGCAATATTCCAATTTTATCAAGCATAGGCATGCAATAATCAAATGCCCTCTTGATGATTTCATACAAAAGTAATGCTGATCCCTCGCTCATATATTCAATTTTAGCTTCATCCTGTGAGTCACAAAGTCTGGATAATGTCATGAGAGGTTTCAATTCTCCCTCATGAATTGTAATTAAATAGTTTGCTCCTATGAACATATCTATTTCAGCTGGCTCAATTGTTTCCAGCTGTTTTTTATATCTTGGCATATGCATAACAATAAAACAATAATCATCATAATCATCAATTTTTGATCTTTGATGCTCTGTCATACAGTCTTCAAGCAGTAATTCATGAAAATCAAATTTTTCTTTCAGCATATCCATATGAGCATTAGTGGGTTTCTCGATATCAATCCAAGTTAGATTTTTATACTTAATTTCTCGTATCGTTGAAGCAGTTAATTTCACATTACTAATTTTTTTAGCTTCATATTTTTTAAACATATATTATATTCACCCCTCAAGTTATAGAATTTTACAATCTACAAGTACATAACAAAATTCTATAAGGAACATATTAACTATTATCTATTTTATTTATGTAAAAAATTCTCTAAAGTTTATATTTATCGAATCCATATCTATCATCTACTCTACAAATTTTGTATCCTAATCTTTTTCCTCTAAATCAATATTAGTACTCTACTGGTGAAACAACAGGTCTTCCATCTTTATCTAACAATACCGTTAGTCCACCAGCATAACCATCAGCAGTAAATAAGTAATTTATTCCTGTTTCTGTATCTACAATTATTTTAAAACTGGATGCCAATCCCTGTTTATATATAACTTTAAATCTTTTATTTTCATCATTTTTAAACATTCTTTATCCTCCTATATTTTTATTACTTTATAATAATATTTTATAATTCTTACTTAATTTCTATAGAAATTATACCATATAAACCATTATTGAAGAGTAAATTCATTCTATAAACACCACATTAGTCAATAACTACAAAAAATCAAACCACCAATTAGTTATATATTATATATAAACTAATTGGTGGTTAAGCAACACCTAATTCATTTGAATCTTCTGATATTATTTGAATATTCATCACCCTTTTTTGATTTTTATATGCTCCTCGCATTATAAAATCTGCTATTTTTATTGATTAAATTTTTATTGGACACATATGATTTAATAATTAACATCCATATAAATTATATTTATATGGCTTGTGAACTGCTCCGACATATAGAAGTAAGAAGTTTCTACTTCCGAGAGTTCGTAATTGAGACTCTTTATAGGCTTGAAATCCCATTACAAAAGGATACTGTACTATAATCATCTGTACATAAGCCTTGAATTAAATATAATTTTTAAGATAAAAGCCACTAAATTTTATGTCTCAATAAAACCTAGCCTCTAGTATCTCTAGTCAGCTAATTACATTTCACATCAATCCCATATTCTCAATCTTTTAAACTGTACTAACATTATTATATAGTCATACTTTAAATCAAATACTTAATATCTGTATTCTGTATCTTCTATATCCTAATGCCTTTAAACATTTTTCTTAATCCTTTTATGAATTAGGGTTGCTAGAAGAAGTTTTTTTATATCTTCTTCATGCTTTTATTATAATGTAAACGTTTATATTTGTCAATTCTTTTTATATTTATTTAGGAAAATATTTTTCATAGAATATGAATGTCATATTGCTATTTATAATTTGCATCTTTTAATTTGGCTTTGATTAAAGATATATCCATAAAAAGCTCTCTCTGAACATAATTTAAATGATCCTTGATTCACCCGGAATATTATCTTGAATTAAGTATAATAATCATTACTTAATTTAAAATATACGAACATTACGAATTATTACTTTTAAGATTGTTTTTGTTCTCTAAGATAAATTTTTATTTCTTCTTTATTTAATTTACGAATTTGAACATTAGGACTTTCAATATATTTTTTAGATATATAAACAGGCTTTTCATTCTTACAGAATTTATCTTTGTTCCTCGATAAGTAATTTTTTAGATCTTCTTCAGTGTGAAAAATTTTATAAGAAATTCTATTATTCTTTCCTACAATTTCATATATTCCGCAAACATCTTTACAAACTACTTCTGCTATTCTCAAATATAATTTAGCAATCTCTAATGTTTTGAAAGGAAAGTTCCACCTATAAACGTTTCTTTTATTATCTTTTTCTATACATATACATCTTCCACATGTTGAACATATATATTGAGTATGATTTTCTAAACATTGTTCTGGATTTAAGAGTGGCGTTATTCTTGAATTTTTACTATAGCACTCTTTACATATCACGTTATTCACCTACTTTATATACTTTTTTTCTTCGCATTTACCTACAAATCAATACTAATTATTTATAAAAAAATCATACCATATTATGGACAAAAAAGTAAATTGCAGTACATTCTTTAGTATCATAACATTACAGTTATGTGGCTACTATCTTTAAAATAGAAAATTAATATATACATCAATTTGAAAACTTCATTCAAGATGATATAATATATATTATTATTACTTATATGTAATTTCTTATACCAATGTTTTATATTTCTAGATAATGGGGAGTGATTTGTATATGAATGAAAGTGATTATATAATGAAATTAATAAAATCAAGTACACAACTATTGGTTACCATTTTTTCAGGGAAAAATGCTATGGATAGTTTGCTTAATGAACAAAATGGTAATGTAACAATTTCGGAAAATGATTTATTACCAATTATGCTCAATAATTATATAAATGCTGGTAAAATTAATGAAGCTGAAAATATGATATTTGAACATATCGAAACATGTAAATCACCCTTCAATCTACAAATAGCTTTATCATTTTATAAAAAACTAAATTTATGGAGTGATGATAAACTTGCCAAATGTAACTTTTCAAGAAATGAAATAGTAGAAGGCTTAAGAGATGTAAAAAAAATATATGAATAAATTTAGTTTAGTAAAAGTTAAGTGTTTGTAATAATCATAAAAAAAGGCAATGATGCCTTTTTAGTTATTGAATAAAATATATCGATACTATAAAGTAGTTATATTTTGATTTTTTATCCAGATAAAAAGTTATTAGATTTATGTTTTTATTGAGTAAATCCATGCTTTTTTGACATATATGATACAATTAGTGCAAAAATCAATAATATAAACAGTACTTTTGTAAATGAAGCAGCACCAACATTTTTAAGAAGTATTCCTCCTGCCAAACTGCCACCTGCTATAGCTAAGTTCCATACAGTGGTGCTTATTGACATAGCTATATCCACGCCTTCATCTACAACGGTCTCAGCAAGTGCTGTACTTAACAATGTTGATGAACCACCAAATGTTAACCCCCAAATAGCAGTACATATATATATAACCATAAAATTATTACTAGCCATGCCAAATACAATTGAATCCAATGCAAAAACAGCTATACTAATTAAAACTAACATACGTAACCAACGATCAATCAATAAACCTACGAGCCATATACTTACAAAGGCTGAAATACCAAAAATAAGTAATGCCAAATCAATATGATTGCTCATACCCAATGATGTAAGAAATGGGACTATATATGTATAAATAATATTATGAGCCAGTATCCAAGTCATAATAACAAACAGTATAGGGCGTACTCCAGGAGTAGTAAATATACTTAAGACAGATATGGAAGATTTAGTGGCCTGTCCTGGGTAATCAGGTACTTTTAAAATTACCCATACTATCAATGTAAGATTAAGCATTGCCATGAATCCAAATATATAGCGCCATCCAATAATATTACCTAAAAAGGTTCCAAGAGGTACACCAAAAGTTAAGGCAATTGGTATACCTATCATTGCTATAGCTAGCCCTCGTCCTTTAAGCTGATCTGAGACCATGCGTCGAGCATATCCAGGAATCATTCCCCATGAAATACCAGCAGATACTCCTGCAAGAAAGCGTGCAATTAGTGTCAATATATAATTAGATGATAATGCTGTGATACTGTTAAAAATAAGGAAACCACAAATAGATATAAGAAGAAGTGGACGACGTCTCCACCTTTGAGTGACAACAACTAATGGAATAGCGGCTACTAATGAGCCAATAGCATATAAGGTAACCAACTGACCAGCAAGACTTTCTGAGATTTTAAGTCCTTTGCTTATCTGTGGTAACAAACCTGCTGGAAGTGTTTCTGTCATAATGGCTGTAAATCCTGTCATAGCTAGGGCAAGTAATCCTGGCATTGGAAGATAATTAGAATGATTAGAGTTAATTCTATTAGATTTTATATTATTTTTCATTTTGATTTTGCAGCTCCCTTTATATTATGTCAATCTTCAAATTTATTACTAAAATAATAATTTAACTGTATTTAAATAAAATTATTCGTTTCTTTCTTTTAAAACTTCTTTTAAAATATTTGTTCCATTTATAGCTTTTGGGAAACCTGAATAAACAGTAGTTAAAAGCATAATTTCTTTAATTTCATCAGCTGTTAATCCTATATTAAGTCCTGCATTAATATGAAATTTTAATTGTGGCTGAGCAGTTCCTAAAGCCGCTAAAGCTGAAATTGTAGAAATCTCCCTATATTTTTTATTTAAATTATTTCTTGCTGCAATATCTGCTTGACCACATACTATAAATTTAACTAAGTCCGGTGAAAAATCATTATAAGTTTCTTCAAGAAAATTTACCTGCTTACTGTCTAATTCAGAAAGTTCTTTTACACCAACTTCATATCTTTCCATAGGCGAAATTTTATTTGTTGGTTCATCGCCTATACAATCTTTTATTCCTTGCTTTTCACGTTCCTTTAACACATTCTTTAACGCGTTCATTGCATTTATACATGCTGGAAAACCAGCGTATGCAGACATTTGAAGTATTATTTCTTTAATTTCATTAATTGTACAACCAACATTTAATGCTCCATTTATGTGAACCTTTAATTGGGGTTCAGCATTTCCAATTGCTGTTAATGCCGCAACTACAGCCATTTCTTTTGATTTTAGATCCAATATATTTCTTGAATATATATCACCCCAAACGTACTCAATCATATACTTAACTAAGTCTGGAAATATATCATTCAAACTATTTTCTACATCCCTACCAGCTTTTCCATCTACCTCACGCAATTTTATATATCCTCGTTTTAATCTATCTTCCATTAATATTTTCCTCCATTTCAGTATAAATCTTAATTTTTTTTGCAACATAATCTCGTGATTTTAATAACTCTTTAATTTTATCTTCAATTAATGCTAAATGTTCTTTCATAATATTTTTTCTTTCTGTAATAGTTGAATCTCCCATCTTTCTTAATTGAGCGTATTCTTTCATTTTCTCTATAGTCATTCCAGTTTCTCTAAGTCTATTTATAACTTGAAGCCATTTTATATCTTCTTCACTATAAATTCTTTTTCCAGATGAGTTTCTTTTTATACTTGTGATTAATCCTATACTTTCATAGTACCTGAGAGTATGTGGTTTTAATTTTATTAATTTTGACACTTCGCTTATTTCAAATTCTGCCATAGCAATGCCTCCCTTATTTAAAAACATACCACTTAAAGTATACTTTAAGTCAAGTTATAATTTAAAATTTAATTAAGGCATATGAAAATAAATAGTAAGTCAAAGATGCGACGGATATTTTGAAGTCTACGAAGTACAAATAATAAGATTATAACAACCACAAAAAATCAAACCACCAATTAGTTATATATTATATATAAACTAATTGGTGGTTAAGCAACACCTAATTCATTTAAATTTTCTGATATTATTTGAATATTCATCACCTTTTTTTGATTTTTATATGCTATCTGCATTATAAAATCTGCTATTTTTATTGATTAAATTTTTATTGGACACATATGATTTAATAATTAACATCTGTTAAATTATATTTATACAACTTGTGAACTGCTCCGACATATAGAAGTAAGAGTTTTCTACTTCCGAGAGTTCGTACTCTAAGACTCTTTATAGGCTTGAAATCCCCTTGCCCCGAGGATACTGTACTATAATCATCTGTACATAAGCCTTGAATTAAATATAATTTTTAAGATAAATTTCACTAAATTTTGTGTTCCAATATAGCTTAGCCTCTAGTATATCTAGTAAGCTAATTATATTTCATTTCCATTTCCATTTCCATATTCTCAATCTTTTAAACTGTAATAACATTATTATATAGTCATACTTTAAATCAAATACTTAATATCTGTATTTTCTATACCCTAATGCCTTTAAACATTTTTTCTTAATCCTTTTATGAATTAGGGCTGCTAGAAGAAGTTTTTTTATATCTTCTTCATGCTTTTATTATAATGTAAACGTTTATATTTGTCAACTCTTTTTATATTTATTTAGTAAAATATTTTTCATAGAATACTAATGTCATATTGCTATTTATAATTTGCATTTTTCCAGTTTTTTCATAACCCAATTTCTCATATAAATAACAATTTCCTCTTTCCTGTAGTATAGTACTTAATTCCCACTTTATTGCATCATAATATATCTGTTCAATAATTTGAAAAACTTTTTGTGCAATCCCTTTTTCTTGGTACTCTGGTAATATAAAAATAGGACTTACACCATAGCTTTTATTATCTTTTTTTATTATTCTAATCCCACCAACATCCATCCCGTCACTTTTAACAATATAGTAATCTGTAGATGGCTGATTGATTCTACCAATCACTTTTTCTATTGGTTCATTTGCAGGATTTATTTCAAAATCTTTATATCTTTCCAATAATGGCATGAATGCTTTAATTTGCATGTGATGAATAGTCTCTGCATCCTTTAGTTTAGCTTTGATTAAAGATATACCCATAAAAAGCTCCCTCCGAACATAATTTAAATGATCTTTGATTCATACTTAAACACAATTATTTATCAAGCTAATTTATGGTTTAGTGAACTTTAATAGAAAGTTGCGAATTAAATATAGCTATAACCTTTATGTACTATTTACTTTTATATTCATAAGGTTTTATATAAGACTCTTCTTTATAATCTAATTTATTATATAAATTTTTAACCTTATCTATATCACTATTATGAA
Organism: Clostridium arbusti SL206; assembly: GCF_000246895.1. Classification (GTDB taxonomy): domain Bacteria; phylum Bacillota; class Clostridia; order Clostridiales; family Clostridiaceae; genus Clostridium_I; species Clostridium_I arbusti. The sequence continues at coordinate 48,560 of NZ_BAEV01000015.1, forward strand.
TTTTATAGGATAAATTATCAATTACAACTTTTCCACCTGAAAATGTTATTGAATGTTTTTCTTTTCCAGAAGTATGTATAGATAAAGTCCATCCCTTTGTATCGTCTTGCTTCATTTTCTCTTTTTTAATTGAGTTTACAACATCCATAACTTTTTTAATATCATCTTTTTTAGTTATTGTTTTTTCTTTTGGTGGACTTGGCAATGTTATTATTGTTAGGCTATCTATATCATTTACATTAATGTTATCTGCTGAAACTGATTTATTTGCACAACCAGAAAATGTTAACATAGATATTAGTAGAATTAATATTAAATTTTTCATAAATACAACACTTCCTTATTTCCATATTTTATTTATTAGAAATATAGATAGACTTCATATGTGGCAATTTATGACGCTTTCCTTTTTATAGAAAGCATTCCCCATATACTTATACTTGCAGCCATAATTATTGAATAAACTACAAATAGAAAATATGGCACAATACTACCTTGATTATATTCGGGACTTATCAAAAAAAGATTCAAGCATAAATTTCCTACAAAATGCCATATGGAAGCTGGAATAACATTCCCTTCTGATTTTTTAGTGACCCAGTAATATCCAAAACTATCTGCAATACACTCAATTAAAAATAAAATTAATGGTGCTGACATAGTTCCTAACCAAAAAAAATGATAATGCCATAACGCCCAAACGCTGCCAAGAAGTATAGGTGTTATTAAATTACCGCAAAACTTATCTAATTTTTCTTGTAAAAATCCTCTCCATCCAATTTCTTCTGCAATAAAAGCCCACATAACTATTATCAGTTTTTTTGAAGTAATACCTGTTATAAACGGAGTACTATCCACAAAAATCAGAGATGTTAACTTTGTAATAGTTAATACAGCTAACGGTAGTATTACTGATAATACAATATAGCGTATTTTTATATTATCAAAATAGCACTTTTTTAAAAATATTCGTATTCCTGCACCGCCACCCAAAATTGCAGTTACAATCAATGCTGCAAGTGTTGGTGTCATTGCTTCTCTCTGACCCCATAATAACCTTCGACAGAATCTAACGAGCATGGTAGTATAAAAATACACAGTGGAGGTTAGAACTATGGGAAGAAGAAAGTATACTTTAGATGAAAAAATAAAAATAGTTGAAGAATTAAATAAAGGGTTAACTAATGCACAAATATGCAAAAAATATGAAATTACATCATCAACATTATCTACATTTAAGAAGCAGCTTAATGTAATTAATGCAACAGAGCCAAAGGATAAAAAGGCTACGCCTAAAGAAAAAGCTCTAGAAGAAGAAAACCGTAAACTTAAAGAGCTTATTGGCAAAAAAGAGCTAG
>NZ_BAEV01000014.1 GCF_000246895.1 Clostridium arbusti SL206
ATTAATAGTAGCTATTTATCATATATAAATTGACTAACAAAGGAAAAAACTGTAAGTAGTAATTAAATTAACTTTAAATAATATAAAGCTGACTAATAGTAACTTCATTGCAGCTTTATATTATTTAAAGTTAACTGTATTATTAGACATACTTTCTACTATTGCTAAGGATTGAAGTTCTACACCACATTCCTCTATCATTTTTCTTCCACCTTGAAATGACTTTTCAATTACAATTCCCATACCAGAGACTTCTGCCCCAGATTGTCTTACTATATTAATCAAACCCAGTGCTGCACTTCCGCTAGCAAGAAAATCATCAATAATAAGAACTTTATCATCACTATTTATGTATTTCTTTGAAATCCTTATTTTATAAGTTTTTTCTTTAGTAAAAGAATATACTTCTGCTTCATAGGTATCTTTATCAAGATTTGTTGCATTATGTTTCTTTGCGAATATAACAGGAATATTATTAAAATGCTGTGCTGCTATACAAGCTATACCTATACCTGATGCTTCCACTGTAAGTATTTTAGTTATTTCTTTATCTCTAAATCTATTTCTAAACTCTTTTCCCATTTCATTAAAAAGTGGTATATCCATTTGATGATTTAAAAAACTGTCCACCTTCAAAATTCTGTCTTCAATTACAACTCCATCTTGTAATATTCTCTTCTTTAAAAGTTCCATTTAATCTAATCCCTTCTTTAATATAATATAAAAAATCTATAAGTTTAACACAGTTACCTAATAATTTTGTTTATTTCAACACTTCAAATTGCATATTGTAAAGTCCTGCATATATGCCGTTTTTCGCAATTAATTCCTTATGATTTCCCTTTTCCTGTATTCCCTCATCTGTAAGAACTATTATTTCATCTGCATTTCTTATGGTACTTAATCTGTGTGCAATGACAATAGTTGTCCTATCTTTTGAAAGTTCCTCTAAAGACTTTTGAATAAACTTTTCACTCTCATTATCAAGAGCTGAAGTAGCCTCATCTAATATTAGCATTGGAGGATTCTTAAGAAATACTCTAGCTATAGATAATCTTTGCTTTTGACCACCAGAAAGTTTAACGCCTCTTTCTCCCACAAAAGTATTATAGCCATATTCTAGAGTCAAAATAAAATCATGTATATTTGCTTTCTTAGCAGCTTCTATTATTTCTTCCTCTGAAGCATCCTGTTTACCATAAGCTATATTTTCTTTTATAGTTCCACCAAACATGTATACATCCTGCTGCACTAATCCTATAGAATTTCTCAATGAACTTAATTTTATATCCTTTATATCAATTCCATCTACAGTTATCCTACCCTTAGTTGCTTCATAAAATCTTGGTATAAGATTACAAAATGTAGTTTTACCTCCTCCAGAAGGACCTACCAGGGCAATATTTTTACCAGCTGTTATATCTAAATTTATATCATCTAAAATAATAGTTTTAGCATCATATCCAAAAGAAACATGTTCAAATTTAATATTACCTTTTGGATTATCAATTTCCACTGCATCCTCTTTATCTATAATAGTTGGCTTTGTATTAATGATTTGTAAAAACCTATCAAAGCCTGTAATTCCCCTTTGAAATTGTTCAGTGAAATTTACTAATTTATCAATAGGATTTAAAAATATATTTATGTATAAGATGTAAACTACGAGATCTGATATACTTAATAGAGATTTACTTATAAATATTCCACCTGCAAGTATAGCTGCAAGATATAATATTCCTTGAAAAAAACCATTCCCACTATAGTATTTACCCATTATAAAATAGCTTTCTTCTTTAGTCTTTAAAAACTCTTTATTACCTTTTTTGAATTTCTTTGCTTCAACTTTCTCATTGGCAAAAGACTTTACAACTCTTATGCCTGAAAGACTATCCTGTACAACAGAATTTACATCCGCAATTGTCTCTCTGTTTCTCATGAATACATCTTTCATTCTATTGTTATAGAAAATAGAAAAATAAACCATTAATAATGTAATAAATAAAAGAATAAGCGTTATTGGAACATTAACATTTAAAAGTATAATAAAAGATCCTGTTATCTTTAAAATAGAAATAAATAAATCCTCTGGTCCATGGTGAGCTAATTCAGATATATCAAAAAGATCTGTTATTATTCTAGACATAAGTGTCCCAGTGTTATTATTATCGTAATATGAAAATGGTAATTTTTGAAAGTGATCAAAAAGATCCCTCCTCATATTTGCTTCCATCTTAGCTCCCATAATGTGTCCCCAAGATGTTATAAAATACTGACAAAAATATCTTATAATATACATTATTAATAAAGCTAAACCTATTATTAAGACATATCTTAGTATCTTATTTGCGTCTTTTAAAACATATACATTATTTAATAAAAATCTTACTATAATAGGGAAAACAAGATCTATTGCAGACAAAATCAATGCACAAAACATATCTGCAAAAAATAACCTTTTATAAGGTTTATAGTATTGAAAGAACTTATTCAAACTCTTCATTTTTATCCTCCTTGACTAATTTGTATATAAATATCTCCTATTTAATAATTACAACAACTATTTCTGCCATAGAAATTCTTTTTGGAGATTAATTCTATTATTAAATATTTGCATATATTATGAAATGCTTTAATAAAGCCATAGTAAATAAGTTAACATTTTATAAAAAAATAATCAACAGAATTTAAATTATTTTTTATAAGTCTAAATTTACAGCTTGGATATATTTCCTTTGTACCCTCCAATTTCCTTGAATATCATTATCTAAATTACACAATATACTATTGTAACACAAACAATTAATCAAAAGGAGATGGAACACATGTCAAATAGAAGTAATAGAGTTTTGGTACCCGAAGCAAAGGAAGCTTTAAACAAATTTAAATTGGAAGCAGCTCACGAAGTTGGAACTCCTTTATCAGAAGGATACAATGGAGATCTTACTTCAAGACAAAATGGTTCTGTTGGTGGTCAAATGGTTAAAAAGATGGTTCAGGATTATGAAAACAAATTAAGTGGCAAATAATCTTATAATCTTTTTAACAAACTTTAGACACGTAGATTAATCTACGTGTCTATTATTTTTAATAGATTCAAATACTTAAAAAAGCTATAAATATTTTAATTTATAAATACTTCTTAACTGTATTTAAACAACTCATATATAAGTATTTTATTAACCTTTTTGTTAGATTTTCATAAAATAAAAAATATACATTTGTAGAATTTATGATTTGTAATATACTATAAATATAGAGGGGGTGTAAAATATGAATTTAAGACATTTAATTAGTCCTTTAGGAATATTAACTGGTATAAGTTTCATATTTGCTTTACTTAATTTTTATAAAATTTATTAATAAAAATTATATTAACAAATTATGTAAAGATAAAAAACAGTTTACTACCTATTATAGAAAAATAATGAAAGTTATAGTTAAAAATCACAAGTTAGCTGGTATTATCACATTTATCTTTCTAGTATTACATTTTTCTATTTCCTACATATCAAACAGAATTAAAATAACTGGACTAATAGCAGCAACAATTATGCTCATAATAGTAATTTTAGGTATATACGCTAAATTAAATAAGAAAGTAAAAGGTACTTGGCTTACTGTGCATAGAACTTTAGCTTTTATTTTAATAGTAGCAATAATATTTCACATTCTATAAATATAAGCAAAAGGGTCTGTATATCTCTCGAAAACAATTTTTGAGATATACAGACCTTTATTTCAAGTTAAAAATACATACTATGCTTGTTCTAGAGCCTGATTTAAATCATAAATTAAATCATCTACACCTTCAACACCAATTGAAAGTCTTATAAGATCTGGAGTAACTCCAGCAGCTTTTTGCTCTTCTGCATTAAGTTCTGCATGTGTTGTACTTGAAGGGTGAATTACAAGTGATTTTGCATCTGCTACATTTGCAAGTAAAGAGAATAATTTAACGCTATTTATAAATTTCTTTCCAGCTTCAAGTCCGCCTTTTATACCAAAAGTGAATATTGAACCTGCACCTTTTGGCAAGTATTTTTCAGCTAGGCCCTTGTATGGACTATCTGGTAATTCAGGATAATTTACCCATGAAACTTTTGGATGTTTGCTTAAGAAATCTACTATCTTTCTTGTATTTGATACATGTCTTTCTACTCTCAATGATAGTGATTCTAATCCTTGAAGGAACAAGAATGCACTTTGAGGAGCAAGGGTTGCACCAGTATTTCTTAAAAGTTGTACTCTAGCCTTTAAAGCAAAAGCAGGAGCTCCTAAATCTGCGTATACAAGTCCATTATAGCTCTTATCTGGTGTTGTGAAATCTGGAAATTTGCCACTTGCTTTCCAATCAAATTTACCACCATCAACTATAATTCCACCAATTGTAGTTCCGTGTCCACCAATAAATTTAGTTGCAGAGTGTACAACTACGTCAGCTCCAAATTCTATTGGTCTTACAAGGTATGGAGTCCCAAATGTATTATCTATGATTAATGGTATTTTATTTTCATGTGCGATATTCGCTACTGCTTCTATATCCAATACATTAATTCTTGGATTTCCTATTGTTTCAGCATAAACTGCTTTTGTTTTAGGAGTAATAGCTTTTCTTATATTTTCAGTATCATCTGGATCAACAAATACTACTTTTATGCCAAGCTTCTTTAAAGTTACTGAAAATAGTTCATAAGTCCCACCATATAATGTACTTACTGATACTATTTCATCGCCTGAATTAGCTACATTAAGTATAGCATATGTTATTGCTGCAAGACCTGATGCTGTTGCAAGACCAGCAACTCCACCTTCAAGTTCTGCTACTCTTTTTTCAAAAACATCAGTAGTTGGATTCATTATTCTTCCATAAACATTACCTGATTCTTTTAACTGAAACAGATTTGCTGCATTATCTGCATCTTTAAATACAAATGATGTTGTTTGATAAATGGGAACTGCTCTTGACCTTGTTGTTGGATCTACTTCTTGACCTGCATGTACTTGTAATGTTTCAAAACTATACTTTCTCTCTTCACTCATTTTTAATTACTCCTTTTATATTATATTTTATATATTTTTCATAAACGCAATTCTTAAATTCAACCTTAATTTTTATTATGTATGAATCCTACAAATCACTGTCAATGAAAATATATAATTATTTTTATTATAAGATTTTATCTAAATCATAAGGTGTTTCTTGATATACATAGTAGTTTAACCAATTGGAAAACAAAAGGTTAGAATGTCCTCTCCATTTAACTATTGGAGTCTTTTTAGGATCATCTTCCGGAAAATAATTTTTCGGTATTTGAATTTTTTCATTATTAGAAACATCTCTGTCATATTCAGCCTTTAAGGTCAAAGGATCATATTCTGAATGCCCCATAACAAAAATCTGACGACCATGCTTTGCTGCTACTATATATATACCTGCATCTTCGGATTCAGATAAAATTTTTAAAGATTTAATTTTTTCAATGTCTTTTCTTCTTACTTCCGTATGTCTAGAATGTGGAGCGAAGAATTCATCATCAAATCCTTTTAATAGATTCACATTTTTTTCAGTTATTTTATGTGAAAAAACTCCAAACATTTTTTCAGCAAGAGGATATTTTCTTATGTTGTAATGATAATATAGCCCTGCTTGTGCTCCCCAACATATATGAAACGTTGAGTAGACATTGCTTAGACTCCACTCCATAATTTCAACTAATTCATTCCAATAATCTACCTCTTTAAAATCAATCTGCTCTACAGGAGCCCCTGTAATTATCATACCATCAAACTTTTTATACTTTATATCATCAAAGGTTTCATAATATTTAAACAGATATTCTTCTGAAGTATTTTTTGAAAAATGGGTTTTAGGATATATCAAAGTTACATCCACTTGTAAAGGTGAATTACTTAGAAGTCTCAATATTTGAGTCTCAGTTGTAATTTTAATTGGCATTAAATTTAGTATTACTATACTAAGTGGTCTTATATCCTGCTTATTAGCACGATTTTCATCCATTGCAAATATATTTTCATCATTTAAAACTTTGGCAGCTGGAAGATTATCTGGTATATTTATAGGCAACTACTCACCCCCCCATAAAAATGAATACTACAATTTAATCATATTCTCGTTTTCACATTTGTTTAATAGGTTATTATAGAGAATATATTGCAAAATTACAATACAAACCATAACATTATAAATTTATTAGATTAATAGCATAATCCTATAAAAAATTTATAATTTCCTATGAATTAAAAAAGTTGTTTTTCTATAAGAAAAACAACTTAGCTAGCTAAAATAGTTTTTCTTATCTTTCAGAAACAATCTGCTGGAATTAACACCATGCATTAAAATAAAAAATGCTGGTTGTCGGGTTTCAACGGGCCAGTCCCTCTACCTCTCTCGATAAGATTTTATTTGATTTACTTTATAATAAATCAAAATATATATTTTGTCAATAATCATTTTAAATATAAAAATAATTTTTTAATTTATTCCTTTACTTCCAGATATCTTTAGTTAATTCTTTAATTTCAGCTTTTCTCTTTAAGGTTTCTGCTAGATCTATAGAAATTATTTTCCCTTTTATTTGAAGTACATCTCCTTCTTTTAATTCTTTAGGCAACTTTGACATTTTGATATTTACCATAGTTCTATCATTCTTTTCACATACAGCATACTTACCTTCAAATCTATCTACAACAACTTTCATTATATCCCCTCTATTATTTTACTAATTTTATACAATTAATTTTACAAATAATTGTATCACACTTCTAATCTATCATATTATAACCTTTTCCATTACTATAATAGAGTTAAGCACAAAAAATAATTGAATTTTCAGTGTTTAACTCTATTTTTTTGTAATTCAATAAGAAATTCTTAATTGAAAACTATTTTAATATAATATTTTTTCTAAGTAACTGTTGTACTCTATCTTCCTAAATATCCCCCATCTATAGGAATAACCGTACCATTTAGATAATCAGAAGCCTTAGAAGCTAAAAATATAGTTATTCCCTTTATATCTTCAGAAGTTCCCCATCTTCCCTGTGGTATTCTTGAAAGGATCTCATGATTTCTACCTTCATCATTTATTAGCTTTGTATTCATAGTAGTATCCATATATCCTGGTGCAATGGCATTTATGTTAATTCCTCTACCAGCCCATTCATTTGAAAATGCCTTAGTAAGCTGAGCTACTCCACCTTTGCTTGCAGCATAAGCTGGTACAGTATACCCACCAAAGAAGCTTAGCATAGATGCAATATTTATAATCTTCCCACTACCTTTTTCAAGCATTTTTATGCCAGCAAGCTTACACAATTGAAAAGTAGCTGTAAGATTTACGTTAATAACATCATCCCAATCCTCCATTGTAAATTCTTCACATTTATTTCTTCTTTGTATACCAGCACTATTTACCATTATATCTAAATTACCACCTAATTTATCTAAGCAGTAATTAAATAATTCTTCTAATCCATATCTATCGCCTATATCTCCTTTTACTGCATGGACTTTATATCCTAATTTTTTTAACTGTTCAGAAGTTCTATAGCATCTATCCGAAACACCTACAATAACCACCTCTGCTCCAGCCTCTAATAGTCCTTCAGCCATTCCCTTTCCAAGGCCACTGCTGCCTCCTGTAACGATAGCTTTTTTACCTTTTAAATCAAAATAATTCATATGTAGCTCATCTCCTAAATATAAGGCACATTCAAATAAATAACTAGTCAGTATGCTAGCCTATTTATTTTCATATGCCTAATTCTTTATTTATCATAAATTTTATCACTAAAAATGAGAAAGAAGAATCTTTATCTATTCCTCTTTCCCATTTTTAATAGTTTGAAATTAATCATTGCAAACTACTATTTATATATAACAAGTAATTAAAATACTATATAGATTTAACTATTACATATTCTTTATTTTTCCCCAAACATCTTCATCTACTGGTATTCCCTGTTCCAAGTTTCTCTCTCTAGTATTTAATGTTCTTTCTCCAGGATAGAATATTTCATTATTCTCATCAACTCTCTCAGAAGCTTTTACATCATTTAATACTTCATTTACTGCTGATTTCAAGAATTCATTTCCTGCTATCTTTTCAGCATCAATAGCTATGAATATCTGTGACAATTGATACTCTGATGAACCATCTATCTTTCCTATTTTAGTAACAGAATTACCTCCTGATAATACTGTAGCTATAAGGTCTAACAATATTGATAACCCTGATCCTTTCCAATAACCTATAGGTAGAACTCTACCAGTTTTCTCAATTTCTCCTGGATCTGTAGTTATATTTCCCTTTGAATCATAGCCTCCAGGTATTGGTAATTGCTCATTGTTTAATTTAGTTACTTCAATTTTACCATAGGAAAATTGAGCCATTGCCAAATCTACTACTACATGGTGTCCGCCTTCTCTTGGCACAGATAATATAAGTGGATTATTACCTATTCTACTATCTTTTGCACCCCAAGCCGGCATATTTGTAAAGGTATTAGTCCAGCAAATACCGATACATCCTGCATCTGCTGCCTGCCAACCATAACTGCCGCCTCTCATCCAATGATTAGTATTTTTTAATGCAATACAACCTATTGTATTTGTTTTTGCTAGTTCTATAGTTCTATCCATACAAAATTTAGCATTTAAATTTCCCATACCTATATTTCCATCCCATTTTTCAAATGCTCCCATTCCTTCCACTTTAGTTGGAACAGCATTTACATCTATAAGTCCTTTATCTATATATTCTATTACCCTTGGAAATCTAACATATCCATGAGAATAAACCCCATCACAGCTAGTCTCGGTAAATAATTGTGCTGATGTCTCTGCTCTTTCTTCACTAAATCCTTTTTTTATCAATATTCTTTTAAATTCACTTTTCATTTCTTCAAAAGAAACTCTCATAACGGTATCTCCCCTTTATATAAATAAATATTTTTTATATTATTAAATTAATGCTCTATTTATCTTTACATTAATTTTTCTAACTTTACATGGTTTATTATAAGAACACCAAGGTCTATGAACATCCTCTGGGAAAAATACAGCAAAACTACCTGGATTCATTATCAAATCGGTTTCATTTTCCACATCGGTAAAAAATATAGAATCTTTTTCTTCTAATAGTTCTTCAGTTACAATATTATTTCCAGTATCTCTAGCATAACCTATTATTTCATTACCCCCTACTGAAAATTGGATTTCCACATATTTTCTGTGTACTTCAGCTTTTGCATCACATTTTTCTTTTGTTGTTTTGTCTACCACCTGCGCAAATATGTCATCTCCCATGATACTATATACTCCAGCTTTCATATTAGCAAAATCGTTATCTTTTAAATAGTTAATCGCTTTCATTATGGGTTTTGGACAAATCTTTTCAATATCCACAATATTATCTATATTTCCAAATATCATTATTGCACCTCACAAAATTAAATTTCAAATCATAAAATTGAATTAGACTTATTGTAAATATCAAAAACTATAATAAGCAAATATATGAAAGGGCTTTCAATAAGAATTAACTTTATTATAATATATTTAAAACAACATTTCAATGTCTAATTAATTTTAGTAACATTTCTCTCTTATTTCTTCACACTAATTTCAATAATAATTTTACTTATATTTTTAAATTTGATGTGCTTAAGATTTAACAACAACATTTGATTTTATCGCATCTGTTGGTACCGTCTGATGAGCACAGTCATTTTTCTCCTTTGGTAGGGTAAGCGTAATTAAAATAGCAAATACTAAAGACAATACTAAACTGTATATACTCATATTATAGCTAAATGTTTGCATAAGTAGTCCAACTAGAAAAGGTCCTATGAATCCACCAAGATTACCCAATGCATTTATGATTCCAGTGGCACCACCGGCTACATCTGCACTAAATACTGCTGGTGGAATTGTCATAAATACAGCTGAAGCTGCCTGTAAAAATAATCCACAACCAATTAGCATTGCAAAAGATACCCATATTGATTGTTGAAGTCCTACTGATAAATATAGGCATATTGCGAATCCAATAAGAGGTAATATAACATATTTTTTTCTCTTCATAGTTTTATCTGAAAGAGCTGGGATGACAAGTAAACCAACTATAGTTGCTATATATGGAAAAATAGATAAAATTCCTACCTGGCCCATTCCTGTCTTAGTTAAATTTTTAAGAATTGTTGGAAGCCATAACGTATATCCATATACACCTGTCTGATAAAAGAAGAATATAAGTATTAATTTCCATAAAGTACTGTTAAATAATATTTCCTTTAAGGATACTTTTTTTCGTTGAGTTGTATCTAAGCACTTCTGTTCTGCTTCCAATCTTTCAACAAGATAATCTCTCTCTTCTTTACTAATCCACTTAGCAGTTTCTGGTCTATCACTGATTAATGGTAACCAAACTAAAATTAATGCTAATGATATTATTCCTTCTATTATGAATACATAGTGCCAAGTAAATTTAGTTAATATAAGTCCTGAAAGTGGTCCGGTTATAATTGAAGCTATAGGATTATTCATTATAACAAAAGCAGTTGCTCTGCCACGTTCTTCACTTGGAAACCAATGACGAACTATTGTAAGTACTGCTGGCATAACGCCACCTTCTGCAACCCCTAGTAAAAATCTAAGAATAAGCAATTGAGTTGTGGTTCTTGCAAGTCCAGACATAATGGCAAGAATACCCCAAACTACTATAGTACCCGCTATGAACTTTTTAGCACTTCCATGCTCTGCGATTTGGCCTCCTGGAACTTGAAGAAATAAATAACCCACAAAGAATATGCCTGCTGCTATTCCCGAAATACTAGCAGTCATCCCAAGTTCTTTACTCATACCTCCTGCCATGGCAAAACCTATATTAGTACGATCCATAAAAGCTACTATATATACTAAAAGAATTGGTGGAATTATGTGTATCCAACGTTTATTTGGAATTTTTACTGCTGAACTTATATTTTCACTCATATTTATACACTCCTATTTTATATTATTTTGAGCATTGATTTTGAAAGCGTTTACCTTTTGTTAAAAAATAAACATTTTACAGTAATATACCTATGAAATATGACGTAAATATTTAGATTATATTGAACTAACTGTGCTTATTTAGATATGCGTAATTCTTAAATATGACTTTAACTCTTTTTATGACTAGCTACTTTCTTTAAATTAAACTATTGAACTTATATATTAACTTTTTAAAGAACATTTTTAACTAAAATAGCTCTTTTAGAATGATTACTATTAAAAGCTTCTATTCCAAATGGAATAGAGCTTTTATCTTTTCATATTTTTGATTTGTGTTTTTCATATGACTTAAATTATACACCTGAATAAGCTGAAAATCCTCCATCTACTGGAACGACTACCCCATTTACAAAACCAGATGCTTTATTATCTATAAGCCAAAATAATGTTCCAAGTAATTCTTCACACTCACCAAATCTATCCATTGGCGTTGCACTTAATATTTTTTTAGATCTTTCAGTATAGCTTCCATCTTCATTTAAAAGCATAGCTCTATTTTGATTAGTTACAAGAAAACCTGGTGCTATTGCATTTACTCTTATTCCTACCTTTGAGAAATGTACTGCAAGCCACTGAGTAAAGTTAGAAACCGCAGCTTTTGCACCACTATATGCTGGAATTTTTGTAAGTGGAGTAAATGCGTTCATAGAAGATATGTTAACTATAGCTGCATCCTTTTTATCTATCATATCCTTTGCAAATACTTGAGTTGGAAGTAATGTACCTAAAAAATTTAAATTAAAAACAAATTCTATTCCCTTTTGGTCTAAATCAAAGAAAGTTATTTCGCCCTCTTTTTTATTTTCTATATCCTCTTTAAACAAATATTCTTTTGTGGTAGTTCCCTTTGGATTATTTCCACCTGCACCATTTAATAAAACATCACAGCTTCCCAATTTTTCATTTATTATACTCTTAGCCTTTTTAAGACTTTCAATATCAAGCACATCAGTTACAACACTTATTGCAACTCCTCCATTAGAATTTATTTCTTCTGCAACAGCACTTGCCCTCTCTTCATTTCTATCCAATACTGCTATTTTTCCACCACACTGACCTAGTGCTTTAGCAAATGTACCACATATAACTCCACCAGCACCAGTAACTACTACAACTTTATTTTTTAAATCTATTTGAAATGGTAATTTCATAATTAATCCCCCTATATATTTTTTATATTTTTCATGATTACTGTATCCATATACATTCCTATAACTGTCATATAGCATACATAATTATTAGTTTCTAATATTCACTGTAAATAAAAACATATCTGAATCTTTTAATTCTATTTAGATTGCTTTTCTAAAGTTTCCCATATACCATTTAGGTATACCGCTCCTAAAGCTCTATCATAAAGTCCATATCCTGGTCTTCCAGTCTCTCCCCAAATCATTCTTCCATGGTCTGGTCTCATTGGTCCATCAAATCCTACATCATGATAAGCTTTCATAATTTCAACCATATCCAAAGAGCCATCCGCACTTCTATGAGCTGATTCTTCAAAACTCTTATTCCCAGTAATCTTAACATTTCTTGTATGTGCAAAATGTATTCTACCTTTACTCCCAAAATAACGAATCATATCTGGTATATCATTATCTGGATTAGGTCCTAGTGAACCTGAGCACAGAGTTATTCCATTACTTGGACTATCAACTAAGTGTATAAGTCTGTCAAGGTTTTTCTTACCTGTTATTATTCTTGGAAGTCCAAATATTGACCAAGGTGGATCATCTGGATGTATTGCCATCTTAATACCTACCTCTTCTGCTACAGGAATAATTTTTTTAAGGAAATACCCCAAGTTATTCCAAAGATCTTCTTCAGTAATCTCCTTATACTTATTTAATAAATCCTTAAGTCCTTCTTTTGTATAACTTGAATCCCATCCTGGAAGGGATAATTCTCCTGTTGAAGGATCCATCTTTTCTACAGTTTCCTGCCTGTATATTAGAGCTGTTGATCCATCTTCTAATTCATAATCTAAATCAGATCTAGTCCAGTCAAATACCGGCATAAAATTATAACAAACTACTTTTATCCCCACTTTAGATAAATTCCTTAAAGTTTCACAATAGTTTGATATAAGTTTATCTCTAGTAGGTAGTCCTCTCTTTATGTCTTCATGAACTGGCACACTCTCTATGGTATCTAAACTTAAGCCCTGACCTTCTATTTTCTTTTTTAAAGCTGTTATTTTTTCTATAGGCCATACTTCACCTACTGGCACATCATAAATTGCGGATACTATTCCTGTTACCCCTGGTATTTGCTTTATCTGTTCTAAAGTTACCTTGTCATCATCGCCATACCATCTAAACGTCATCTGCATAATTTCTTCTCCTCTCTTCTCTTAAAATTAATTTTTAAATATTTATATTGAATTTAACAATTCTATTTACAAAACTGCATTGATTTTTAGATATTTTTCTGGATGTTCTGATAAATCTCTTACTGCTTCTGGTATTCCATCTAGATTAACAACCTTACTAATTATTGGTTTTACGTCTATAATTCCATCTGATATTAGTTTTAATGCTTCTGGAAACTCACCAGCACTAGTTCTTGAACCCCTAATATCAATTTCTTTTTTAGTAAATAATCCTGTTGGAAGAATTGTGTCTTCTTTAGGCCATCCTGTAAGTGCTATTCTTCCAGCATAAGAAACAAAATCAATGGTATTTCTTATTGCTACATTAGCTCCTGAAGCTTCAATTACAGCCTCTGCCATTCTACCATTTGTAATCTGTTTTATGGCTTCTTCTGCATTTTGTTCTTTTGAGTTAACGGTATATTTTATACCTAATTTATTTGCAAATTCTAGTCTTTCCCCTACAATATCTACAAGTATTGGAGTTGCTTCATATGCTATAGCAACTAAAGCAGCTAAAAGGCCTATAGGACCTGCCCCAATTATAGCTACATGTTCTCCTTTTTTCACCTCAGTTCTATGGATAGCATGAAGTGCTATTGTTAATGGTTCTGCTACAGGTACTTGTTCCCAAGGAATATTATTTGGAACTTTATTTAGTAATTTAATGGGATGAGAAAATAATTCTGTCATACCCCCATCAATATGAACTCCCAAAACCTTTAAATCTTCACAGCAATTTGTTCTATTTAAGCTACATGGATAACATTTTCCACAGTAAACATAAGGATCAATAATAACTCTATCATTAGGTTTTATTCCATCATTATTCTCTTCTATATCTATTACTTCACCAGCTATTTCATGTCCTATAATTCTTGGATAACTTACTAAAGGATTAGTACCACGATATGCTCCTATGTCAGAACCGCATATGCCTATAGATTTTACTTTTATTAAGGCTTCACCAGTTTTTCTATTTGGATTTTTAACCTCTTTAACTCCTATTTTTCCTGGAGCTTCTAGATAAAT
Organism: Clostridium arbusti SL206; assembly: GCF_000246895.1. GTDB lineage: Bacteria > Bacillota > Clostridia > Clostridiales > Clostridiaceae > Clostridium_I > Clostridium_I arbusti. The sequence continues at coordinate 14,487 of NZ_BAEV01000014.1, forward strand.
AGCTTTCATTATAATTCCACCTCTTTATTCAACTCTTCTCACTATGAAAAACATATTTAAATAAATTCTTTAAAACCTTTTTCTACTCTATACTCTCTTAATATTTCATCTGCTACTTTACTTGGTCTTGCAGCACTTTCTAAATTTCCAGGACAGGTTCCTTTTCCTATTAACTCGTTTACAACACTCTGAATAAAAGGTTGCTGAACGTGTTTAGGATTATCATACTGATATTCAACCAACTCTCCTTCAGTCTTTACATATATAGGCTTTTCACTGAAAAACTCAAAGTATATTTTCCCTTTATCTCCCACAATTTCAATATTGTCATAGTTTTCAAAAGCTGTAAAACACCATATTCCTGTACCATGTATGCCATTTTTAAATTTCCAATTAGCTGTAACTATATCTTCAACTTCATACAAACCACCTTGATTTGATGCCTTTCCTTGAACCTCATCAAAAGATCCAAACATAAAATCTAAGATATCAATTGTATGGACTCCCATATCAAGGAATTTACCTCCACCCGCAATTTTAGGTATTAATCTCCATGGAAGATTATCTCTGTTATAGTCTTCTTTAGCAGCTTTTTGGTATAAAGCTACATTTACAAACCTTACATCTCCAATAATTTTACTATCAACAATTTCTTTAATCTTCTTGAAACGTTCCATAGCTCTTCTATAATAGGCTACAAAAGCAAGAGTATTAGTTTTCTTACATTCCTCTATTACTTCTAAACATTCTTTATAAGTCTGCGCCATAGGTTTTTCAATATAGACTGCCTTTCTCGCCTTAGCACATTTTATAGCATATTCTTTATGAAAAACTGGAGGAGTTGCAATATATATAGCATCTATACTTGGATCACTTATCAATTTATCAACATTTTCATATATTTTCGGTACGTTGTGACGTTTAGCATAATCTTTAGCTCTTTCAATTCTTAAGCTAGTTACAGCCTGCAATATTGAATTTTCAGCTTTATAAAATCCAGGACCACTCTTAACTTCTGTCACATCACCGCAACCAATCATTCCCCAATGTATAGTTTTCATTATTAGTTCCCCTTCTAAAGCAATTCAGTATTTACCTTTACAATTACTTTTCTTATGTTTGATGGTTTTCCTACTGAACAGGCCGGTCTATGGACATCATTTGGGAAAAGTACAGCAAAATTTCCTGGTTTCATTATTAAATCTATTTCATTCTCAGCATTTTCATAAAACTTGATATCCTTTTCATTAAGTAGGTCTTCTGAAACCTTATTATTACCAGTATCTCTAGCAAAACCTATTTTTTCCTTACCCTCTACAGAAAATTGTACGTCAATGTATTTTTTATGGACTTCAGGTTTTGCATCACTTTTTTCTTTTGTTGTGGCATCTATTACCTGTGCATATATATCTTTTCCGTCAATCTCATAAACTCCTGCCTTCATATTAAGGAAGTCATTATTTTTTAAATAATTAATCGTTTTCAAAATCGGTTCAGGAAGACTTTTTTCCATATCACCAAGATTACTTACATCACCAAATATCATATTTATACCCCCAAAACTTTTATTAAATAAAAATTTATACCCCCTATAAAAACATTAAACATTTCATTTGTGAAAGGGCTTTCATTTCAATGTCTTAATTATATTACACATGAAAAAATATTTCAACACTTATTTTAAAATATTTTATATAAGCTATCTTTTTTCTTTCTTTACTAAAACTTATATTATTACTCTAGATAATAAATATCAGTGTAATTAATTGTAATTATACCAGTATTAATGGGCATTTAAAGATATTCTTACTTAAATTTGACATTATCTCTATTAATAAATATAATTAGTTTAACTCAATTGTGAACAATATTAAAATTTATAAATTTTAATAACCATAAACTAATTTTAATAAATATTTTAATTGATTATTTTTACCAATATTAGTAATCAATCAAGATAATATATAATAAATTTATAAGCGCTTTCAAAACTTTCTAGATTTTACGGGGGGACTTAATTATGAATATATATGATATTGCTAAAGAAGCTGGTGTTTCAATAACTACCGTATCAAGAGTTCTCAATAATAAAGATAATATTAGTAAAAAAACTAAAGAAAAGGTTGAATATATATTAAAGAAATATAATTACACTCCAAACGCTATAGCACGAGGATTAGTTTCAAAATCTATGAAGTCTATAGGTGTAGTAACCACTGATATTACAGATATACACCATGCTAATACAGCATATATAATTGAACGTGAATTTAATAAATTAGGCTATAATGTTATCCTTTGTAATACAGGAGGTGAAACTACAGAAAGCATAAATTACATTAAAATGTTATCAGAAAGAAATATAGATGGCATTATTTTAATGGGATCAGTATTTAATAATGATGACATAAAATCTTCAATCTCTTCCTATGTTAACAACATTCCCCTAGTACTTATAAATGGTTTCTTGAATATAGAGAATACCTATTCAGTATTAGTAGATGATGCTTATGGTATTAGCCTTTGTGTAGACCATTTATTTGCAAAAGGTCACTCAGAAATTGTATATGTAAAAGATTTAGATACTTATAGTGCCAATCAAAAAAAGGAAGGCTTTATAAGTGGAATGAATAAACATGGACTAACCATAGATAATAACTCTATAATAACAGTAAAAAAAGGGTTAGATGGTGGATATGAAGCAGTAGACAAATTTATAAAATTAAATAAAAAGTTTTCAGCTATAATATTTGGTGAAGATATTACTGCAATTGGTGGACTAAAAAAGCTGAGGGAATTAGGGCTTAACGTACCAAAAGATGTTGCTGTTACAGGCTTTAACAACTCTACTTTTGCTAAATGCTGTTATCCTGAATTAACCTCTGTTGATAATAAAGTAGAAACTACTAGTTCTTTAAGTGTTAAACTTCTAACGGATCTTATAGAAAATAAAAATGTAACCTCAAATATATTAGTACGACCAGATTTAGTTGTTAGGGAGAGTAGTTAAAAGTCACTAAATATACATACAATAACTGTACACAACTAAAAATATAGGATGAGGACACCAAATTAGCTTTAAAGCCCCCATTCTATATATATGTAAAACTATATCTATGAATCTATTTAGACTTTAGGCATATTCAAATAAATAACTAGTCAGTATGCTAGTCTATTTTGAATCCTACTACGTCAACAGAGCCCTCAGATAGCTCACTATCCTGGTCACCCATTTCCTTGTAGACTCCAAAATATCCGTCACATCTTTGACTTACTATTTATTTTCATATGCCTTATACAAAAATATGGTTTAGAACTAAAAATAATTTTTATTTTTAGTTCTAAACCATATTTTAAAGTTCTCTGTTCTCCATCCAGGTTAAACCTATTTTACCACACCTTTTATAATTCCTAAGTTTATAGTTATGAACTTGAAAATCTATATCTATATTATATCCGCTATCCTCAAGATATTTTAATATCTGAATACAATCTTGAATTACGTATAATGTTTGAGAAGATACTAGTTGTTTATCTTCTACAAATTCTAACTTTGTCAATTCATCAAGCTTACTACAGTGTGTATATACATTTTTTATTAAGTCCTTTATATCCGCTTTTCTATAATCTACCTTAGAGTTTCTCACTAATATAGGAATCTCCACTATTTAACCACTCCTTATAAATAAATGTTATTTAATAAAATTTTTATTCTATTTTAATTGTATAGCTATTAAACAAAAGGCTGCTGTTATATATTATTTTATTTACACAGCAGCTAAACCAAAAATAAGTTGTCCACTTATTTTACATTATTTACAAGTTATTTTTTTCTATACATAAAATTTGAAATTATATAATAAAAAATAAGCACTGACAAAATGTCAGTGCTAGATATACGTATACATGTCTATTTAGTGAGTTTTCATAAAATGCTCAAATCTCTTTCTTAATTAACTTTTGCTTTTATCATTAATTACTATTTCTCCATCTTTAATATCTATTATTGCAGTGCCTCCATTAGATAAACTTCCAAAAAGAACTTCATCTACAAAATAAGGCTTAATTTTTTGCTGTACTACTCTGAGTATCTCCCTTGCTCCATAAATTGAAGAATATCCTTTTTCCGCAATCCATTTATAACAATTATCTGTAACCTTTAATTTTATATTTTTTGCCAAGAGTTTTTCTTCAAATTCTCTTATAGCTTTCTTTGCTATAAGAAGAGACATAGACTCATCCATATTATTAAAGAGAACAACATCATCCAGCCTATTTCTAAATTCTGGTGAAAATACTCTTTCAACTTCTTTTTTAATTTCTTCGCCTTCAAGTTTTCTTTCACCAAATCCAATTATAGATTTTCCAACCTTTGAAGCTCCTGCATTAGATGTCATTATTAGAATAACATTTCTAAAATCTGCTTTTTTACCTGTATTATCTGTAAGTGTAGCATAATCCATTAACTGTAGTAAAACATTTAAAACATCTGGATGAACCTTTTCTATCTCATCTAGAAGAAGTACACAATAAGGAGTTTTTCTTATCGCATCAGTTAAAAGTCCGCCTTCCTCATAACCTACATATCCTGGAGGAGACCCTATAAGCTTAGCTACAGAATGCTTTTCCTGATATTCACTCATATCAAACCTTATAAGTGGAATTCCTAGAGATTCTGCTAATTTTTTTGAAATCTCAGTTTTTCCAACTCCAGTAGGTCCCACAAAAAGTAGATTAGCAACAGTTCTATCATCATCGTTAAAACCTGCTCTAGAACGTTTTATAGCTCTAACTACAGTTTCTATGGCTTTATCCTGAGAATATATTTCTTTCTTTATAGTACTTTCAAGATTTCTTAACTTATCAACTTCATTAGTTGAAACATTTTGTTCTGGAATCTTTGCTATGGAAGAAACAATTTTTTGAACATCCTCTTCATTAATTATACTAATATCCTTTTCATTAGTTTTGTGTATCTTAACATAAGCTCCTACCTCATCAATAACATCAATGGCCTTGTCTGGCAGGAATCTATCATTTATATATTTTGCAGATAATTCCGCTGCAGCCCTTAATGCATCATCAGTATATTTAACCTCATGAAATTTTTCATAATTTTCGCGAAGCCCAAGTAAAATGGCATAGGTATCTTCCACTGAAGGCTCTAATATTTCTATTTTTTGGAACCTTCTAGATAATGCTCTATCCTTTTCAAAAAGTTTCTTGTATTCATCGTAAGTAGTTGCCCCTATAAATTTTATTCTTCCATCTAGTAAAAATGGTTTAAGAATATTTGAGGCATCCATAGATCCACCCGAAACTGCTCCAGCTCCAACTATATTATGAATTTCATCAATGTAAACAATAGTATTTTTTTTATTCCTAAGCTTATTTAATATCTTTTTAATTCTTTCTTCAAAATCTCCTCTATACCTAGTTCCCGCAAGTATACTCCCCATATCTAGATAGTAGACACTACTTCCCCTAAGCACTTTAGGAACTTTGTTTTTAACAATTAAATTTGCTAATCCTTCCATTATCGCCGTTTTTCCAACTCCAGGTTCACCCACATGAACAGGATTATTTTTAAACCTTCTTGCTAATACTTGAATAGTCTTTTCTAAAATATCTTCTCTTCCTATAAGAGGGTCAATCTTGCCACTTCTTGCCTTTTCAGTTAGATCAACAGTGAATTTACTTATAAAGCTTTCTCTCTTTTCAATTTCACTAACTTGATCATCCTCATATCTTTCGCTACTTATTTCACTGCGTTCTTCATTATCTTTATCTTCTAAATTAGATATACCATGAGTAATATACTTTAAAATATCAAGTCTTTCTATACCTTGTTTTCTTAAAAAGTATCCTCCAAAGGATTCTTCCTCCTCATACATTGCTACAATTATATCACCTAACTTAATATTATCCTTTCCTGCCGCTAATATATGCTGTGCTGCGTTATTTAAAACGCTCTGCATAGCTTCTGTTTGAACAGGTTCACTATTTTCCACAATAGATATATTGTCTTTAAAGTAAGCCTTTAGGTCACCTTTTAGTACCTCTACATCTCCACCACAATTTTCTATTAGTCTTTTTCCTTCATTAAAAAACAGTGAGGCATAAAGAATATGCTCGGGTGTAAGATATTCATGATTTTTATCTTTAGCTTCGCTATATGCTGCAGTAATAATTTCATTTAATAAATTATCTATTTTCATACACTATTCCTCTTCCATACTTAATTTAAAGGGAAACCCACCTTTTTCTGCCATATTCATAGCCTGATTCATCTTAGTTCTTGCTATATCATATGTATATATACCAGCAATGCCAATACCTTTCTTATGCACATCATACATAATCTTCGTTGCTTCAATAGCACTTTTATTAAATATTCCCGTGAGTATCTGAATAACAAACTCCATAGTCGTATAATCATCATTATGCATAATTACCTTATACATCTTGGGCTTTCTTATACTTATCTTATGTTCTTCCTTTATAATAGTTTTTTCTGACACTATATCACTTCCTAACAATACAGTTAATTCAGTTGTATTATATTTATATGTCAATAATATCATAAACTTTAAATAATATTTATAGTTTTATATATAATATTTCTAAAATAAATAAAAAAGCCCTATAAAGAGCTTTTTTATTTTAATCATATTATCTCTGAACACTAAGTATTTGACCTGTATTGTCACCATTTTAACTTATAAGATTTATCTTATAGCTTTAACTTTCACAATATTTTGATATAGTGATAAAAGAGGGACTCCAAAACCATAGGTTTTAATTTCATATCTTCTATTAATTCTAAGTCCTCCATATATATCAGCAGAATCGAATTTAAATTCTAATAGGCTATCCGTATTTTCAAATACTTTTGTATTTCCATCTTGCATCTCTGTATAAATCAAGTACTTATTGCTATTGCTCTCTCTTTTTATTTGCTTATTTGCAATAGTTACTATATAAGTGCTTCTAAAAAAAGTGTGGAAAATATGAAAATAAACCAAATATTATAACAACAGCAATTAACACTACTCCAAACCTAAACTTTAGTTTTTTATTAAGTTTAAATCTATAGGCATTACTTTTAAATCTATGAAAATTATTTTTTCTCATAAAATCCCCTCAATTTTAATAATACATTCTACTTTATTCTTATTATTTTTTTTCAAAGATTATTATATAGAAATAAATGTTTTCAAATTAATACTTTATTTAAAGTAAAAAATACCAGTGTTTAAGCTATGCTTAAAATCAATATTTTCCCTTTAAACTAGAAGAGCACTCTAATAAGAATGCTCTCCTGGTTCTTTTTACAATAAATTATCTACTTCTAATTAATAATTCATTGTATTTGTTTAGTAACTTGTCTAAATTCTGACTTAAATCTACTAACTCTGGATCAGTTAATTCTACTTTTTCATTCATTAACTGATACATTAAACTTCTAAGATCTTCAATTTTTTCTGCTATTTTTTCTATTTGTAACATAATATCCCTCCTTCCATTACCATATAGTAACAAAATTCAGGAATATTTGCATAAATTTATGTAAATATTAATTTACTTTTTTAGGCATAAAAAATACACACTAGCATTTTTACTAATGTGTAAAGATTTTTAATAATCATATATATTTTTTTAATATTTTCAATTGTAATTTAATACATAATCAAATAAAATTTCAATGACCACTTCACATTCATACAGCTATTTTTATATATAATATGAAATATATAAAATAAATGGATTATGTTTGTAATTATTCACCCAAGATGTGATTTTTTGAACTATATGAAGTATGTAGTATTTGTTCAGCTAATGGGCTTAATGGTTTCTCAAAAAATCCCTCATATACTTTTATGATATCAGGATTTTCATGGGCAAGCCTCTGTGTAACATTTTGATCTTTATTATAAAGTCCTGCAATTCTCTTTTTGCGAACCTTATCTGCCATAGGTATTTTAACTTTAGGTTGTCCACCACCACCAATGCAACCTCCTCGACAAGTCATTACTTCAACAAAATCGTATTTTTTTTCTCCACTTTTTACTTTTTCAATGAGCTTTCTTGCATTAGCTGTTCCATGTACAATGGCAATATTAACAGTATAATTACCCATTGTAACCTGTGCTTCTCTAATGCCATCCATATCCCCTACAACCTCTAAGTTGTATAAATCCTTAGGTGGATTTTCTCCAGTTACATAATAATATGCTGTTCTAATAGCGGATTCCATAACTCCACCTGTAATCCCGAAGATTATACCACCACCTGAACCTCTAGATAATAATGAATCATATTTTGAACCTTGAATAGCTTGAAAATCTATATTACTTTCCTTAATCCAATTTGCCAACTCTCTTACAGTAATAACATAATCCATATCACGCATAGTCTCATCATTATAATATTTACCAGAATCATTTTTTTCAGCACGGGTAATTTCATATTTTTTTGCAGTGCATGGTGTTAAAGCAACATTCACAATTTTTTTAGGATCTATACCTGCTTGCTTAGCAAAATAAGTTTTTATGGTTGGACCCTGCATAAGTATAGGGCTTTTGGATGATGATAAATTATTAATGAGTTCAGGATAATATATTTCAACGAATTCCACCCAGGCTGGACAGCAGCTTGTAAATTGTGGCAAAGGATTTTTACCACTTGTAATTCTCTTAACTAATTCTGAAGCTTCTTCAGTTATAGTCAAGTCTGCTCCAAAGGTAGTGTCAAAAACATAATCTGCTCCAAGACTTTTTAATACAGCAACCATTTTATCTTCCACATAAGTTCCCGGTTCCATACCAAAAGCTTCTCCAAGTGATACACGTACGGAAGGAGAAGTCTGAAATACAACAATTTTGTCTGGATCATTAATTGCATCTTTTACTTCTTTAACGTTAGAAACCTCTGTAATTGAATAAACAGGACAAATATTAGCACACTGACCACAATAGATACATATAGCTTTATCTCCCGTCTTTTCTAAATCATAGTGTCCATATACAGAAATTTCTTCAGTACAGACTTTTTTACATAATTTGCATTTAATACAAAGTTCCTCATGTCTCATAATTGATGGATTATCTTTTTCAATAGGAACTCTAATATCTGTAAATTGATGTTTATCACTCATTTATACATCCTCCTTAGACATTTTATCGAATATTTTTATTACATTATAATTTTTACATATTTTTTCATTGATTACAAGTATACTCCATTAATTTTTATTTTTAACTAATAATATTTATTTTTCCTTTTAAACTATAGATATTTTATATAATTCTTTATTCTCTCAGTTACATATACCTATACAAATATATTATTTAGCAGAGAAATGAAAAAGTACAAATGTTATTAGTCATAATTATATTTAGATGACTAATAATATTTGTACTTTTTATAATTAAAGGAAAATTTATTCCAAACTATGTATTTTTACTCCTTTATTAATGTTTCCAATATAAAAACATAACTTTTTTCTCTATCATAATCCCAAAGCCAACAATCAATTGCATCAAGTTCTAATTTTTTATTTATTATACGATCCCATATATCTTCTGCTGCCTGGGCCGCCCCCGATACCGGGCATTTCATCGCTATTCTAATTACACCCTCAATATCGCTTTTTAATAATGCACCTTCAATTTCCTCATAGAACTTCTCTGTACCCTTTTTTGATGATAATTCCATTAAATCAAATCCTATAAATAATAAATCAATTGAATGATTTATTATGGATTGGTTGAAATCTTTTTCTGCTTCTTTTTTACAAATTCTAAATATTTTAATTAAATCCTCAATATCACTTTTATCATAAAAATTTTGTGCATAAAGCAATATTATATTTATAGCTACTAATATTTGACTATGAACTCCTAAACAAACACTAATATTATATTTGCCTAAATCCTGGTTCATATCATCACTTTTTATAATTCCATTTTTTAAATTCTCTAAGTATGCTTTTAGTTCCTTTATGCTATGTCTATTTTCAACTAATTCAAAAAAGTCTTTATATATTTTATCTGTATTATTCATAAAATCAACTTTTTTAATTATAATATTACTTTCGTTAGTAACCTGCTGCATTTTCAAAGCATCTTTCATACAATCTTCATTTATGTCCAGCAATATGACCTTTTCAAAATTATCACTTAAATAATTTAGATCAATGTCATAACATTTTCCCGCTCCCCATATGGCGATGGTTTTATCTTTACCTAACCTTAGCTCCTTGACACTTTTATCAATCATATCTCTTATGATTTTCCTGTGCTCATACCAATTTTCAAATTTTGAATCATCTTTGTCATATATACTTTTTATTAAATCATTAAATTCCAAAATAATCACCTCCTTTTTGTATAATATTCTGCAAAATAGGACAATACCCTTTATATTTCATTCTATTAATTCTCTTCATTATCAAAATCTTTTATCTTGTCCTGATTAATTAGAATTTCATATCTATATCTTGTATTAATTTTACCAGCCTCTTTATAAGAAACAACAAAAACAGAAACCGTATTTGTCTTTCCTAAGTTATTTTTAAATATATCCATTGATTGTTTTGAAATAGATTTATTGATACTTTTTAATATAGACTCCTTTTCCTCATTTGTATAATTATTTTTTATAGTTACATATTCATCAGTAATATCTACATTATCGGATAAAGTTTCCGATTTATCTATAGGTTCCGTTTGAAAAATATATTCCATTTTATCATTGTCATTAGTTCCTTTAGCTAAGTAATATCCATCTGTAGAATGCAATGTATAAGTTCCTATATAGGACTCACTTATAATCTTTTCCCTATATACTATAAATAAGGTAACCATCGCTATTATTACTACCATTACTGATAAACCTAGAATAATTTTAATTTTTCTTTTTTTCATTTCCACACCACCTAATCAACATATATGGGAATATATATACAATTTTCTTTAGTAATTAAACTACCTAATCTACAATACATTCCGATAAATTCATTTTTACTATAAAAACATCCTAATATAGGAAATAAATTTTTTCTTTTTTTATCATAGGTTGAATTTGATATATACCTTAAAGTCTTTATATTTATTCTCTCCTGAAAAATATAGTTATCTAAATTATCTATAGATGACAATTGACCTCTTGTATATACTCCTAGTCCCTCTCTTTCCAATATAGGTTTACAAATATAATCTATAGTTTTCATGGATTTATTACTTATATCTGTATAGGGAATATATTTTAATACTAGATTTTTTTCATAGGATGTAAAGAACTTCGTACTAAGCAACTCATATATAACTGCAAATAGTGATTTACTTTGTGCTATCAATGTTACAGGCTGATTTATGCAATTTTTATTGTTTATCCAATTGCCAACAGCCTTCATATTAAATTTTTCAAACCAATTCAGTGGAAAATATCTATAGATCATATCAATTACTTCATCAAAATAATATAATTTATGATTTTCTACTCTCAAATTATAAACATTACCTTTTATTACTTTTATATTATATTTACTACTAATTTTTTCTACCATATTAAAGATAATATCTATATTATAATAATCCTCATAATAACAAGTACTAAATATTCCTATAGTTTTAGGGGTATATTTTAATATGTATTCCTCTATATTCCTACCAAGTATTTCTTCAAAATTTCTATTTGGATTTTCTATATTCCGTTTGTATCGTTTTATAAGATAATCATTTAGAGCAGTAGCTTCATATAAACCAGCGGGAGTTTCATTATTGAGCTCCATTAACTTCAAATTATTATCTATATCTAAAGCCCAATCCATTCTACCTAAAATACTTAAATATTTAAAATCTTTTGTCGAATATATACTTTCATTTATACTGGTTATACCTAAAACATCATCAAGCCAGCCCTTATTTTCATATACAAACTCAGAAACTTTATTGAATAATTTTAATATTTCAGATGAAGCATTCTTCAATTCTTCAAATTTATCTTTACTTAAAATGACTTGGTCTAAAGAAATATATTCCCTTGCATTATTATAAGCACCCAGAAAGCCTTGTTCCACAAGATCCAAATTTACACTTTTAAATTCTTTATCTTTTATATTTTCATTATATTTAATATGTAATTTAGTATCCTTTATTCCTATTGGAGTAACAAATGTTGTTTCATTATCTGTAAGATAATCATAATTCCATCTTGAACATATTCCAGTGATTCCATTACAGGACAAATAAACCCCAAAATTGCAGAAGGCATCAATATTATGAGCATATCCTCTTTTTAATTCCACTATGTTATCTTTTCTTATTTGTCTAAACTCTTGAAGAATATAATATTGTGTACAATATTTAATATCATCTATAATTAACTTCCACTCTTCTTCAGAATATGAACTGCCTATAAATACATCTTCACTATATCGTCCTAATATTGGCTTTATTACATATTTATTTTTATTTCCTCTAGCCTTATTTATATTCTCTTTAGATAATAATTCTGTACATGGAATACATTCTTTTACTATTTTTGCAGTATAGTCATCCAATCTATCTTCGCTTAATAATTTATGAAAGTAGGCGAATATACCCTTACTTTGAAGAATTATTATTCTAGGATCATTTAATATTAATACTTTATTTTTTTCATATAATTTCAAAATGGCTTCTATATCATTGATCTCATATAAATTTTCAGTTGGAAACTGCCTCAATATAATATCAATGGATTTATCAAAGCAATATACTTTTTCATCTTTAACATGTACATTATTGCTTCCACCTAAAATTATATTCATTTTGCTATCTTCAAGCCACTCTCTATATAGCATTGATAAATGAACTTCTTCATAATGGCAGGGATCTGCTAATATAAGCACATTAATTTTTCTATTGCCGTAATATTTTTCAGCTATAAAATTGAATTTATTTTTAAAGTTTTCTACAAACTCTTTATTTACATTATTATCACAGTTAAAATACTCACCTATTGCTAATTCTCTTTGAGCACAGGGCTTATCATAATTGCCTTCACTAAAAAATATTTTATCTTTATCTTCAATGAAGCAATCGTATCTTGTCCAAAAAACATCAGATATTTCTCTATTTAAGTTTAGAATTTCGCTTTTAAGAGGAAAATCAGGAATCATTTCTTTATAATCTCTGTATTTAGTATTAATGTTATTCAATATGTCCAAAGATAGTCGGTGAATTGTAGTTGTATAATCTTTGATTTTCCTATACTCTGATTGAGTCAAATAAAAGGGATAGGGAGAATAAATATCTCCTTTCCTTTTGCAATGTATAGCATAATAATCAAAAAGCAATTTATCTACAACATTATTGTATTTCATATTTAAATATTTCCTCTCCTTTTTATCCTGCTGCACTACCCCCATGAACACCACTATAGCTAGAACCACTTCCTATGTGGTCTGATGATGAAGAAACTCCACCATTACTTCCTTTGATACTACTTGAGCTTGTATTTGTATTTGTATATGGACTGCTTACCCCTTTTGTTGGAGTAGTCCAGCTATGCCATCCATAAAAATCCACATTGGATCTAACTCCATTATTTACACTATATCCTTGAAAAAAAGAATATGGATAATACACAAATGGAGCAGTATATGTTGATTGCTGCTGCTGTGCTTCCTCTTTATCTTTATCAGTTATATTATTCTGAGTACAACCATACAAAGGACTGCTAACCAGCATAGAAACAACTAATCCTAATGCTATTTTCTTTTTGTCCATATAATTGTTAACCCCTCTCTTGCATATTCAATTCTTTAATACATTTTTAAATAATCAGTACTTATTATTTAAAGATGTCTAATATTAATATTTACTTTATTAGCTTTAAGATAATTTAAATATTCTCCTATATCTTCTTTTATCTTCTTATCGTATATATACGAAATATTATTTAATTTTAATAATTTTATCATTTCTAATTCCGGTAAATCTTCCTCTGTAATTTCATATTGATTGTTGTATTCATTTATATTATCTATTTCAATATCTTTGTAACGATTACTATCTAATATAATCATATATTTATCATTATTTTTTAAATCTATATCAGAGAATAAAGTCAGATTCCTTAATATAGGATTACTTTTAACTATACCAAAATCATGACACACCATATTAAAATTAGGTATTATAGTATATTTGTCTTTATACTTATAAGCATACTCAAGTCCAACATTAGCCGGTATGTCCAATATTATCAAATCATCTTCATTTTCAAAAGATTTAATTTTTGAAATATCTATTTGCACATTTTCATTTATACTCAAATTACTCATATTTACAACAGAAACAAAGATGAGAGATTTAACAAAGCATGACATTATACCTGCATTTACGTAAAATTCTTTATATAAATTGTAATAATACTGTTTGATGTTATTATTTATCAATATTTGCTGCTCCCCTCAGGCTCAACTACTAAAGAAAAGCACTTATCTACATTAATACGATGAATAATTTTTTGTTCATCTCTTATGTCTATAAAATTTCCATCTACTTTTTCAAGAGTTACTCCCTCCAATACAACATCAGACTTTTCCTTGTTATAAGCCTCAGCCGTAGTATAAATATATATTTTCACCTTAGAATATAAGTAACTTTCTAATCCATTCATTTATAAATTTCCCCCTTGCTAATTTTATTTTATAATTACCAACAAAATTAAGTACTCTTTTTATAGAGCACTTGCTACTAGTCCTTATTAATTTATATATTATTATACCTTGCCTTAACTTATATTTCTAGATTATACCTTAATTATTTGTAAATATTTATATCTATATATTAAAAACTGTTATACAGTTAATTTTGCATTATAAAAAATTTATCCTATGTATATTCATAATTTCATACAAAAAAAGAGCCCTATTATGAGCTCACTAATATCTTCCTAAATATTCTTTTATCCTACTAGTATAATCTCCAACTTTATTAATTGCATTTATCAATTCTTCCTCTGTACAACTTAACTCTTCGCACCACCAATTCACTTCTTCTTGTTGGATTAGATTTATTTCTGAATAATTTGATGGTGCTTTCTTTTTTATTTCTCTTTTAAATTTAAGATTAAGCATAACATCATCTCCTTAATCATAATTTGGAACCATTGTTTTTATTTTTAATGGTTCCAAATTATTTTATATTTTATAGGGGGTAATTCATACATTATCTATATAATAATACATAAGTATTATTCTGTAAATAGTATTTATTAGTTTTTAATAATCGTTATCATATATAAAACACCTTGTATTCACACGTATCAAATAATAATTTTACTTATTTGCATTATATATGATATCAATCTAGATAAAAAATCCCATAAAGTTTCCATAATCACTTGATATTTGTTTGACTATTTATGTCTATAATATCAACTATAGATACACAATACTTATATATGAGGTATATTAATATGAATTTTAAAAACCAAAGGGATTATTATTTTGATAATATAAAACTACTTCTAATTACTCTAGTAGTAATTGGACATGTTATAGAACCATTAATTAATACGTATTCAAATTTCAGACTGCTGTATTTCTTTATCTACGCTTTTCATATGCCTCTTTTTGCTTTTATTTCAGGATATTTTTTAAAAAACGCTAATAATAAAAAAAATATATTGCCTAAAATCAGCAATATATTTATTCCATATATAATCTTTCAGTTTTTTTTACTCTGTATTTAATATTTATGTATTAAAAGTACAAAATTTTAAATTAACTTTTGTTTATCCTTATTGGATTACTTGGTACCTTCTTTCTCTTTTTACCTGGAATATTATAATACCATATTTCTCCAAAATTAAACATTGCATTATAATATCAATTTTAATTTCTGTATTATCTGGATATGATAATAATATTGGATATTATTTAAGTTTATCAAGAACAATAACATTTTTTCCTTATTTCCTAATAGGTTATTTATTTAAAAAACATTATATTGATATTTTTAAACACTATATTACGAGATCAGGTTCCGTTATAGCTCTATTTTTTATTTTATTCTTTATAAATTTCATCAGCTATAAAATTGATTACAAATGGTTTTATGGAAGTTTTTCTTATTCACAATTAGATAGCTTTGGTCTTCCCAAATATGCAATACGTATATTTACATATCTACTTGCTATATTTATATCTGTTTTTGTACTAGTTTTAATACCAAAGACAAAATTCTTTTTTACCCAGCTAGGTTCTAGAACTATGACAGTATATTTATTTCATGGATTTATAATTAAATTATTTATTAAATATAACATTTTTACTTGTTTCAATAATATTTTTATAAGGGAACTATTAATTATATCGCTTTCTCTACTTATAGTTATATTACTTTCTTCTAAAATTATTAATAGAGTATATAAAGCTATATTTAAAGCAGAATTACTAATACAAATGAAATGATTAAATAGATTATATCCTATATTCCTTATCAGGCTTATTTGAAAAACATAATATTTTTTAATGATTCATTTAGTAAATGTTAAAAATAGCTTAGAACTATTTTTTTAATAATTCTAAGCTGTTTTTTTTATAGATAATTAACTAATCTTCATTTAATTCAGTTACATCTACTGTGAATTCTCTATTTGTCTTTAAATCTTTAACACTAACTTCATTAGTTTCTTCATTAATACCTTCTATCCAAACTGAATATCCTCTATAATTTACATCAACTACACCTAATGATTCAACTATCTCATTAGCTTTCTTTATATCCATATGATTTTCTCCTTTTTAATTTTAATAGTTATATTTTGTACTACAAAAATTAAAAAATTCATGGAGATAATTTCTATACTTACTTCCTTTTATTTTAATTCTAGCCAATACTCTTTATTTGCTTCAAATTCCATTTTATACCTTATTTTTCTTTTTGCACGAGCTGTTACAGTTTCATATTTATAAAGATTTAAGTATTTCATTTTTCATTTAAATTTCAAAGTATTCTTTTAACTTTCTTACATTATTTCTGCTTATAGGTATTTCCGATTTTTGTTCATCATTCATAACTAGTTTGTAAGTTCCATTAAACCAGGAATAAAACTCTTTTATATTATCCATATTTACAAGATAGCTTCTATGGCACCTAAAAAAATTAGTTTTTTCTTCTAAATGACATAAATTGTATCCAACTATATGTTTATCATTTTTAGTCTTTACATATGTTTTATCATCTTGTATATAACAATAATAGATATCTTTTACATTTACTAATACTATTTTACCATTTTTTTCGCAAGGAATCTTTTTAAGCAATTTTTTATCCTTATCTATCTTATCTATTATCTTATTTAGCATATTAGGTATTTTTTCAACTTCATTTTTTGCTTTATGCCACTTATTTATAAGTCTATTTATAGTAATATTTATTCTATCATCAACAAAGGGCTTAAGCACATAATCAAGAGCATAAATTTCATAAGCTGTTACTGCATATTTTTCATAGGCAGTAACAAATATTATATCGATGGAATCATTGAATTCCTTTACAACCTCTGCTACTTCAATACCATTTTTTACTGGCATATTTATATCTAAGAAAACGGCATTAGGCTTTTTCCTCTTTATAATTTCTATACCACTTTTGCCATCATAGGCAATTCCAACTACATTTATACTTTCATGTTTGGATATTATATAACTTAATTCTTCAGCAGCAGGTATCTCATCTTCTATAATAACACAGTTTATCTTATCCATTTAATGATGAATCCTCCTTCATTGGTATAATAAAACTAACTTTAGTTCCACTATTTAAAGATGTTTTTATATTTAATCCATGTTCTTTTCCATATAGTAATTTTAATTTTTCATTTACATTTTTTAGTCCTATTCCTGGCCAATTAACTAGTACATCATTCAACTTTTCTTCATTCATTCCTATACCTGTATCTTCTATAGAAAATCTCATTTCATTATTTTTAGAAAGTACTTTTATATATATGCTTCCTCCTTCTGCCTTAGGCAATATTCCATGTTTTACTGAATTTTCTACAATAGGTTGAAGTATAAATGAAGGCACTTTTATATTCATAATCATATTTGGTATGTCAATAGTGAGTTTCAATCTATTTCCAAACCTAGCCTTTTCAATAGAGAAATATGATTGAATAAACTCTACTTCATCTTTTAGATATACAAAATCTTCATGCCTTTTTAAAGTTTTTCTAAAATAATTGGATAAATCTATTATAAGTTCTTTAGCTTTTAAAGGGTTTGTCCTACAAAATGAAGATATAGTATTTAATGCATTGAATAAAAAATGTGGTTCTATTTGAGCTTGTAGAGCTCTGAATTTTGCTGTAGATACTTCTTCTGCCAGCTTGTTTAATCTATATAATTCTATTTGATTTGATAAAAGTTCACTAAGCTCCTCCACAAATTGTGTAAAATATATAGTAATATTCTTTTTAGATTTCATTCCAAGACCAAGTACCCCTTCAAATCCTGAATTGGATATATTAAATGGGGCACATATAAAAAACATAGTATCTACTTCTATAATTTTATATTTAGGTGACTTATAATATTCATTTAAAAAATTCTCTATATTCTTTTCATGTATATCCTCACCTAAACATGTTAAAAAGCCATCTTTATTTCCTATAAATATTCCATCTATATTTGTTATCTTATATATTATTTCAGAAATATTTTTTGCGGTTTCAATGTTAAGTCCCTTCCTCATATATTTTAAAGTTTTCTTAGCTATATTTAAAGCTTTCTGTGCTTCTATTGCTCCAATTCTATCACATTCTTCTTTAGAACTTTTTATGATACTTATAAAAATAATTGTACCTAGTGAATTTATAAGTATCATGGGTACAGCTACAATTTTAACTAATCGAAATGCAGCTGAAAATGGATTAGAGAATATTAGGATTATAATCATTTGAATACATTCTGCAATCACCGCTGCAACACATGCATATTTTATATTTAAATTTGTATTTTTAAATTTCTTTCCTACAATACCACCTATGAGTCCTTCTATTACAGTAGAAATTCCACAGGCTAGTGCTGTAAAACCACCTAAAAAATATCTATGTGTCCCTGAAATAAGTCCAACCATAATTCCTACCACAGGCCCATAAATAAATCCAGATACTATGGAAGCTATTGGCCTTGCATTAGCTATAGCATCATACCTTCCTAAATACCTTGAGGATATATTAATTTCATTCATTGAATAAGGACCTATACTTACCCCTGTATAGTTACCTATAATTCCCAAAGCACTAAAGAATATCACTATTAAAATTTGATTTCTAATTTTAAAATTGTTTTGAATTAATCTTTTAAAAAAATTTGATTGATTATAAATATATGCAAATAATGCAATAAGCGCCATATTTTCTATCAGTTGAACGTATATCAAATTTATCACTCCTCAAATTATATTCAATAAATATTAAATCACATAATTTACTTAATAAGTAAATTATATAACATTATCTAATTTTTTGTTAACGTTTTTTAATGTTAATTAGATATCAATTTCTACTGTTCATTGTGCTTTTTTACCACTTCGCTGGATTTAAGTATTAAAATCAATCAATTAAAATTATAATGAAGTTGAGTTATTTTAATCGTTTACAAATACATGAATAACTTAATTTCATTATAATTTAATTTTAAAAGGAGGCTTTTATATGAATTCTATAGTACTTGTAATCATAGGAGCTTTAGTATTAGCTCTAGGTTACAGATTTTATGGATGCTGGATAGCAACAAAAGTTCTGGTTCTAGATGAAACACGAGAAGTTCCAGCTAAAAAACTTGAAGATGGACATGACTATTTACCAACAAACAAATGGGTACTACTTGGCCAGCATTTTGCTGCAATTGCTGGGGCAGGACCACTTATAGGACCTGTCTTAGCCGCTCAATTCGGATATCTTCCAGGTACTCTTTGGATTTTAATTGGTGGCGTACTAGCTGGTGGAGTCCATGATATGGTTATATTATTTGCTTCTGTTAGACAAGATGGTCAGACCATTGCTGAAATTGCAAAAAAAAATCTTGGTGGACGAATGGGCTTAATCACCTCAGTTTCGGTTATATTTATATTGATAATAACCATGGCTGGACTTGGACTTCCGATAGTAAACTCTCTTGCCAGTAGTCCTTGGGGAAGTTTTACTGTTGGCTTTACTATTCCTGCTTCAATATTCATAGGTATTTATCTTAAATTTATACGACCTGGTAAAATTGGAGAAGCTACTATAATAGGTATGGCACTTATAATGCTAGGAGTTATTCTTGGTCCAACTATACAAAATTC
Source organism: Clostridium arbusti SL206 (assembly GCF_000246895.1). Taxonomy (GTDB): domain Bacteria; phylum Bacillota; class Clostridia; order Clostridiales; family Clostridiaceae; genus Clostridium_I; species Clostridium_I arbusti. The sequence continues at coordinate 34,838 of NZ_BAEV01000014.1, forward strand.
AGCCATTGCTCCATTTTTTACTTTCAATGTAAAGCAGATATCACTGATACTGGCTATATATGGTTTTTGTGGAGCTGTTCTACCTGTATGGCTGTTATTATTACCAAGAGGTTATTTGAGCACTTATATGAAGGTAGGTGTTATGTTAATACTTGTACTTGGAATCGTATTAGTAAGACCAACTCTTCAAATGCCTGCTATGACTCAATTTGTACACGGAGGAGGACCTATAGTTCCCGGTAAAGTATTTCCATTTATATTTATAACCATAGCCTGTGGTGCATTATCTGGCTTTCATTCACTAATAAGTACAGGTACTTCACCTAAACTTATCGCAAATGAAAAGCATATACTTCCTGTTGGATATGGTTCCATGGTTATAGAATCTTTTATAGCGTTAATAGCATTAATAGCAGCAACCTGTCTTCCCACTGCCGATTACTTTGCCATAAATTCTACACCAGCTCTATTTGCAAAACTTGGCATGGTGCCAAAAGAACTTCCTATGCTTTCACAGCTTGTTGGAGAACAATTGGTAGGAAGACCTGGTGGATCAGTATCTCTTGCAGTAGGTATGTCCTACGTATTTTATAAAATTCCGGGTTTAAAAGCATTAATGTCCTATTGGTATCACTTCTGCATAATGTTTGAAGCATTATTTATACTCACAACTATAGATTCAGGTACAAGGATAGGCAGATACCTATTTCAAGATTTATTTGGCAAAATTTATAAACCTTTTAAAAAGCAGGATTCCTGGTTTAATATAATATTCTTCAGTCTGCTAATGACCTTCTGTTGGGGATATTTACTATATACAGGCAATATATCCACCATTTGGCCGCTATTTGGTGTAGCAAACCAAAGCCTAGCAGCTATAACCTTTGCCGTAGGTACTTCAGTGCTTATACGAATGGGCAAGAAAAAATATATACCTATTACCATATTACCTATGATACTCATAAGTGTAGCTACTTTAACAGCTTCAATTGAAAATATAACAGGTAATTATATACCAAATCACAAAACTACACTTACAGTATTATCCTTAATACTTATAGTTATACTTGTAGTTATACTTTATGAAAGTATTAAACACTGGATTTCAGATTTGAAATCAAAGAATTATAGCAAAACAAAAGAAAATGATTATAGTATTTAGGATCATACTCAAATTAAAAAACAAGAATTAAAAATTAAGAGGGATGCCTAACAAGATGATCTTTAAAATCATTTTTAGACATGCCCTTTATCTTTTTTATACTGGATAAATTATCCAAACTTAGTGCTAGTCCAAACTCACACTAAGTAGGATTCATTGATATTCATGTCTTCTATTATATTAAAAAAAGACTATAATACTATACATTTTCATCTAGTAGCTTACTCCACGTTACAGTTCCAACAATTCCATCCGAAGTTAGACCATGTTTTGCTTGCCAGTTTTGTACCGATACTTTTGTGCCATTCCCAAATATTCCATCTGGTGTAATACCCATTCGGTGTTGAATATATCTAGTTGCATATTCATAATGTGGATATGGCACCCCATCTTCCGGTATAGAATAAATTTCTTCTACTGCCGCTACTGTTTTAGGTCCCCATATTCCATCTTGTGAAAGTCCCATAATACCTTGAAACTCTTTTATAGCTGTTGTAGTTAGTGGGCCGTTAATACCATCTACAACTAATCCTTTTTTAAGCAAAGTATTTAATTGCTGCTGAATTATCATAACAGTAGGGTCACCATTCTGTTGTATTTGTGGTGATCCTTCTAAAATAACATTATTACTATCAATTAAAATATCTCTACTGAATAAATTAATATCTGCATTACCTTGTAATCCTGCGACTCTTCCAGTCCAGGTATATTGTATACCTGCATAACCGTTTGTATCTGCTGGCCTTGTATTAGGTTCTGCAATCCATATCTTGTTTTTAGGAACATTGGATCTATCAGCTACATTATGAGCTGCATAAAGTAATAAATTGGCGTTCTGAGCCATGAATTGCGACACAAAACTCATATCTGGATTAGAAACTTCATAATCCAGAACAGGCTTTAAATCCTGTTGATATTTACCAATAATATTCATAAAGTGAGCATATTCTTCTATAGGGCTATTTCTAGCTGCAAAATGGTAGAATCCAACCTTTAATCCTTGTGCCTTTGCATTTCTATATTGAGTATCCATCAAAGGATTTACATAGGTCTTCCCTTCTGTAGCCTTAATATAAACTGCTTCAACTCCATCATTTTTAACTGCACTCCAGTCTGTAATAATAGTACCACTATATATATCTATTCCTTTCATTACCATACTAATCATTCCCCTCATATTTAAAAGTTAGTACAAGCATTATTATTAGTATATGTAATATCAGATAAATTTGCTCATGGTGCTAGTTAACTACTAATAAGATTTGCAAATATAAAAATTATATATCTAAAGTACTAAAAAGGTACACATATACACGTGTACCTTTTTACTATAGTCTCATATTCTATTAACTGCTCTTTTTATTTTTTCTAAAATAACTGCTTTGACGACTCTTCCCAGCATATGCTTTCTTTCTAACATCCTTATTTTTCACTGCACTTGAAGTACTTGTAATGGAGCTTAAATTACTTATAATATAAGGGTGATCTTCAACCACTGGTATTGACTTTGATATAACCTTTTCAATATCTGTAAGCAATTCTCTTTCTTCAGCATCACAAAATGAAAGTGCAACACCTTCTGCTCCAGCCCTTCCAGTACGTCCAATTCTATGGACATAGGTTTCCGGTACATCAGGTAAGTCAAAGTTTATTACATGAGATAACTTATCTACATCAATACCCCTTGCAGCTATATCCGTTGCTACCAAAACTCTTATTTTCTTTTCCTTAAAGTTGCTTAACGCAAGTTGTCTTGCACTTTGTGACTTATTACCATGAATAGCTTGAGCCTCTATTCCAGCTTTAACAAGATCTCCAGTTATTTTATTTGCACCATGCTTTGTTCTAGAAAATACAAGAACAGATTCAAAGGATTTATCCTTTAGCAAATGAATAAGCAAAGCCTTCTTATTTCTTTTTTCAACAAAATAAACTTTCTGATTAATGGTATCAATAGTAGATGATACCGGAGTTACTTCTACCTTTATGGGTTTTACAAGAATTGAATCCATTAACCTTGAAATTTTATGAGGCATAGTAGCAGAAAATAACATATTCTGCCTATTCTTTGGAAGTTTTGCTATAATTCTTTTTACATCATGTCCAAGTCCCATATCAAGCATTCGATCTGCCTCATCAAGCACAAAAAATTCTATATGCTGTAGACTTATATATTTTTGTTGCATTAAATCTAAAAGTCTACCAGGTGTTGCAATTAAAATATCTACTCCTGCCTTTAACGCCTCTGTCTGAGGTCTTTGTGAAACTCCACCAAAGATAACAGTATTCTTTAGACCAGTATATTTTCCATAGGAGGTAAAGCTTTCTTCAATCTGAATAGCTAATTCTCTAGTTGGTGCTAACACCAAAGCTTTAATAACTATAGGTGCTTTTTCAACTCTTTTTTTACCATAAAGAAGCTGCAGTGTAGGTATAGCAAAAGCTGCTGTTTTACCGGTACCTGTCTGAGCGCATCCTTCTAAATCATTTCCTTCAAGTATAGCTGGAATAGATTGTTCCTGTATAGGCGTAGGACTAGTATACCCTTCGTCTTTTAGAGCTTTCAAAATAGGGTCAATAATATTTAAATTTTCAAATAACATTTTTCTCCTCTATAAGTGTGGCCAATATTGTACCTTATTGAATCTAATCAAACTGACCGACTTGTTTATTATTTTTACGTATTTTTTATTTTTGTTTTGTCTTATAATCTAATTATAGGCAACTAAAAAACCCCTCAAATAGACTGACTATTCAAGGGGTTAAAATACCTGCTAATTAAAGAACAGTGATATTTTCTGCTTGAGGTCCTTTTGGTCCTTTAACTACGTCATAAGAAACTTTTTGACCTTCTTCAAGTGATTTGTAACCATCTGAATTTATTTGAGAAAAATGTGCAAAAACATCTTTTTCATCTTCTCCTGTAATAAATCCAAATCCCTTTTCTCCATTAAACCATTTTACTGTACCATTCATATAAATGTATACCTCCGAAATTTTATTTTCTTAAACTCATGGCAATAACTCACTAATAAAATCTCGATATCAACATACTATATTATTAAGTACTAATTGAAATATATTTCGTGGTTCATTATTAACTATTAATTTAAGTTCTTACTAAGAATAACACAGTTTATTATATAAAGCAAGTTTTTATTTTCATTAGTTGAAGTAATGATTATATGAAGCAAATACGAATATTTAAGAAGAGAAATGAAAATCACATAAATTGAACATAATTATTTTATATTTCTTCCGTATTCTACTGTTATTATTTAAACATACCCCTTATGAACATAAATAAAATAAATTGATAAGAAGTTTTTGACTTAATAAACCTTTTGTTCCCCCTTAAGGTTTATTTCTTTTTTTGTATGTTCATTGTATTAAATACTGGAATATCATATTTATGTACTTCATAATACCGTTTTTCTTCAATTTCATTCTTATCTTAACAATAAAGAAAAAAGTGGGTTCGTTAGTCCTAATGCATCATATACAACAAAATTTTCATTATTTTAAACAAAATTAAAAGCCTCATGAGTTTATCATTCATAAGGCTTTAGTGGTGCACCCAGTGAGAGTCGAACTCACGACCTCCAGATTCGAAGTCTGTAACTCTATCCAACTGAGCTATGGGTGCATATCCTATTGAGTTTAATCAAAAAGCAAAACAGATATCAGTTTATTAACAACTGATATCTAGCTTATCTTTTGGAGCGGGTGAAGGGAATCGAACCCTCGTAATCAGCTTGGAAGGCTGACACTCTACCATTGAGTTACACCCGCATAGTGGTCGGGGTGACAGGGATTGAACCTGCGACCTCATGGTCCCAAACCACGCGCGCTCCCATCTGCGCCACACCCCGAAATTAAAATGGTGCGTCTTCAGGGATTCGAACCCTGGACACCCTGATTAAGAGTCAGGTGCTCTACCAACTGAGCTAAAAACGCATATTTAAATAATATCTAGACAAAAACATCTTTAATTAATTGGTGCAGGTGAAGGGACTTGAACCCCCATGCCGTAGGCGCTAGATCCTAAGTCTAGTGCGTCTGCCAATTCCGCCACACCTGCATCATTGGTGGCTTACCGGGGAATCGAACCCCGGACAACATGATTAAAAGTCATGTGCTCTACCAACTGAGCTAGTAAACCATATTTAATTGGCTGGGATGGCAGGATTCGAACCTACGAATGCAGCAGTCAAAGTGCTGTGTCTTACCGCTTGACGACATCCCAATATTAAGTGGGGTGAATAAAGGGACTCGAACCCTCGACAACCAGTACCACAAACTGGCGCTCTACCAACTGAACTATATTCACCATATGGTGCGTCTTAAGGGATTCGAACCCCCGGCCCACGCCTTAGAAGGGCGTTGCTCTATCCAGCTGAGCTAAAGACGCATTTTTTGGAGCGGGTGAAGGGAATCGAACCCTCGTAACCAGCTTGGAAGGCTGACACTCTACCATTGAGTTACACCCGCATGTTTGGAGCGGAAGACGAGATTCGAACTCGCGACGTTCACCTTGGCAAGGTGACGCTCTACCACTGAGCCACTCCCGCAAAACATACTATATAAACAATAACTGTAATTCACTTTTTAATAAACAAAATTAAATATTGGTGCAGGTGAAGGGACTTGAACCCCCATGCCGTAGGCGCTAGATCCTAAGTCTAGTGCGTCTGCCAATTCCGCCACACCTGCATCATTGGTGGCTTACCGGGGAATCGAACCCCGGACAACATGATTAAAAGTCATGTGCTCTACCAACTGAGCTAGTAAACCATATTTAATTGGCTGGGATGGCAGGATTCGAACCTACGAATGCAGCAGTCAAAGTGCTGTGTCTTACCGCTTGACGACATCCCAATATTAAGTGGGGTGAATAAAGGGACTCGAACCCTCGACAACCAGTACCACAAACTGGCGCTCTACCAACTGAACTATATTCACCATATGGTGCGCCTTCAGGGATTCGAACCCTGGGCACCCTGATTAAGAGTCAGGTGCTCTACCAACTGAGCTAAAAGCGCTTATTATTTTTTAATGGTGCGTCTTAAGGGATTCGAACCCCCGGCCCACGCCTTAGAAGGGCGTTGCTCTATCCAGCTGAGCTAAAGACGCATCTTTGGAGCGGGTGAAGGGAATCGAACCCTCGTAATCAGCTTGGAAGGCTGACACTCTACCATTGAGTTACACCCGCATAATGGTCGGGGTGACAGGGATTGAACCTGCGACCTCATGGTCCCAAACCACGCGCGCTCCCATCTGCGCCACACCCCGACGACTTAAATGCCTATTATTGCTTTGTTTTCATTTTGTTTGCCATCGTTTGACGACAAAAATTATTCTACACTAAGATCTCTTATTCGTCAATACTTTTTTTCAATTTTTTTATAATGTTTTTATATTAGCATGTATGTTGCCATCAATAATTTCTATGAAAGCTATACTATTTTGCCCATTTCTTGGCATTGAAACACTACCTGGATTAATAAATAATATCCCTTCATCTTCTACAATTTTAGCTACATGAGTATGACCAAATAATACTATATCTGCACCTATTTCAAGTGCCTTGTATTTAAGATTTACTAAGCTATTTTTCACATTATACTCATGTCCATGAGTAATAAAAAGCTTCTTATTTTCTATTATTTCTATTCTCTCCTTTGGCACTTTATCTGTGTAATCACAATTCCCACTAACCTTTATAATCTTTCCCTTATAATACTTTTTTATTTCCTCTACATCTTCTATATTATCCCCTAGATGTATTAGTAGATTACAATCTTTTACGTATTCACAAGCTTTTTTTATATATCCATTAATCCTATGAGTATCACTCAATATTCCTATTATCATATAATTATCTCCTATAAGGCATATTCAAATAAATAATTAGTCAGTATGCTAGCCTATTTTGAATCCTACTACGTCAGCAGAACCCTCAGATAGCCCACTATCCTCGGAACCTGCTTCCTTGTTGGATTGAAAATATTCGTCGCATCTTTGACTTACTGTTTATTTTCACATGCCTAATTCTTCTTTTAGTCTATTCTTTAATAAATTTAAAGCTTTTCCCCTGTGACTTATACTGTTTTTTTCTATACTACTCATTTGTGCAAAAGTCTTTTTTAATTTTGGTACATAAAATAGAGGATCATATCCAAATCCATCTTCTCCTATAGCTTCTTTAATTATTTCTCCTTTTACGCTTCCCTCTACATTAATTTTTCTATTATCGTCTATAATAAGTACTAATGAACATACAAATTTAGCACTTCTTTCCTCTTCACTTTTATTCTTAAGCATTTCTAACAATTTTTTATTATTTTTTACATCATTGCCATATTCTCCTGCAAATCTTGCAGAAAACACTCCTGGTGCTCCGTTTAAAGCATCAACCATAAGCCCAGAGTCGTCCGCTAACACCATATATCCCTCTGTCACATCATATACTTCCTTAGCTTTCTTATAGGCGTTCTCTATGAAGGTATTTCCATCTTCTACTACATCTATGTCTATATTTAAATCTTTCAAAGATAATACTTTTAAATTAAAATCTTTTAAGATTTCTTTTATTTCCCTTATCTTTCCTTTATTGTTGCTTGCCACTATAAGTTTTTTCATTTTTCTCTCCTGTTCCAATCCAAAGCCCATCTGTTTTTAGGCTGCGTTTTTCTATATCAATTATCTTATTTATACCCATTTCAGCTAAATCCATTAACTCATTCAAGTCTTTCCTTGAAAAAGGTTTTTCTTCTCCAGTACCCTGTATTTCTACAAATTCACCATCATCTGTCATTACAAAATTCATGTCAACCTGTGCATTAGAATCCTCTGCATAACATAAATCTAAAAGCTTTTCATTATTTACTATACCAACGCTTATAGCACTCAAATATTTTCTTATGGGATATATATCAAAGGCTCTTCTCCTATGCAATTTATTCATAGCATCTACCATAGCTATAAAAGCACCAGTAATAGACGTTGTACGTGTACCTCCATCTGCTTGAATTACGTCACAATCAATCCATAGTGTCTTTTCTCCAAGTGCTTTTAAATCCACCACAGACCTCAAAGTCCTACCTATAAGCCTTTGTATTTCCATAGACCTGCCATCTATCTTTCCCTTTGTTATATCCCTTATTTTACGTACCTGAGTGGCTCTAGGCAACATATTGTATTCACAGGTAATCCACCCTTCCCCTTTACCTCTTAAAAATATAGGTACTTTATCCTCAATAGATACATTACATATAATTTTAGTATCTCCTAATTCAATATAAACTGAACCTTCAGCATATTTAGTATAATTTCTTATTACATTAACATGTCTTATCTGATCAAATTTTCTTCCGTCAAATCGCATGGAATCCTCCTAAAATTTAATGTTATGTAGCTTTATTTTATGATTTTAAATAATTCATCACTGCCTGGTGGTATAACTTCCTCTTCCATATCATCTTTTACAATTATGGATTTTTCATTAGTAATATTTCCAATTATTGTAGCTTGTATATTGTTTTCTTTAAGCTTATTTATAACTTTATTTCCATCTCTACAAGTTATAAGCATACTACCTGAAGATATAAATCTTAGAGGATCTATTTTAAATTCACTGCAAACCTTTTTAGTAACTTCACTTATAGGCATAGCATTATAGTTTACTCTAAACCCACACCCACTAGCACTAGACACTTCCCAAAGAGCACCTAAAACTCCTCCTTCAGTTATATCGTGCATACTATTAACTCCTAGTTCTCCACATACCTTTCCTTCATTTACTACACTTATATTGTTTATATAGCCTCTTGCTTCTAATATTTCTTCTTTACTAAGTAATTTACTAAGTTTTTCGAATCTATCATTTATGGCTATAAAAGTACCCTCCATACATAGCTTTTTTGTGACTATTATATCATCACCAGCTTTAGCATTAGCTGTTGAAACAGAAGAATTCTTTCTTCCCTTTCCTATGGCAGTACAGGAAACTATCATTCTATTTACTGCATTAGTTACCTCTGTATGACCTCCTAATATTTCTACATTTAGCTTCTTACATTCTTCACTTATTTCCTGCATAACATTTTTTATATCAGTGAGAGTAGAACTCTCAGGAGCCATTATAGTTACGAGTATTCCTAAAGGTTCCACTCCACAAGAAGCAATGTCATTACAATTAATATGAACTGCCAATCTTCCCATACCATTCTCAGAACCAGTTATAGGATCAGTAGATACCACGCATTCAAAATCACCAAATTCTATAACACTGCAATCCTCTCCAATGCCGCCTCTAATTCTTACATCATGCCTTTTTATTCCTCTGTTATTATCAATTATTTTTTCCAATTCAAAAGAATCGAGTTTTCCAACCTTCATAAAAATCTTCCTTTCTAAAACTAATTATATACACAATTATTTCTATAACTTCATATAATGCTATATAGGATTACTTTTAGGCGGTGTTTATTTTGAGATATATAGGACCATTTTTAAAAATTAATTGCTTAAGCAAAAAAAATATAGAAAATCAATTGTTTCACCTGGGGAAAGAAGGTGAAAAATTAATTGTATTGTATTCTAAATTTGGTGTCTCAACTTATACTAGAGAATTCAAGCACAAAATTATTCCTAATAATGATATTAGCACATTTACTCCATTTTCTCCACTTTTATGTGTATACAAAAAAGGTGATTGTGAACTTGAATCCTCCGACAATAGATTGAGTTGGCAAGATGAAAAATTCAAGAAAGAAATACCTATATCTAGTAATGCTTATATGACTTTAGGCTTACTGGAATTATCTAATTATTACAGAGCTTTAGAAACTGTACATTCTGAAAAATCTAATTTAAGTTCAATTTATACTTCTCTTGCTCAGAAGCAACTAGAATTTTATGCTACTAACCTTAGAAACTTTGAAGGAGTTTTTATAGATAAAAAGAATGTATCTGATTCTTCTAGTTCAAACTTAGAATTTGAAGAAAAATCTGCAAAATTTAAGTTTTCTGATCAAGCACTACTTATGGCTGCTTTCTATAGATGTTCTCAGCTATGCAATCATAAAGATGCTATTCAGTTTAAAAACTTTTCCTTTGACATATTAAATATGCTTAGAGACTACAAAGACAGCCTATACGATTTATCATCTGATGAAATTTCAAAAACTTGTTTAGCTTTGAATATATTCTATGACTATACAAGAGATGAAAGTTCACTTTCACTGCTTCTAGACTTAAATGATTATTTATCAGAAAATATGGACTCTGAATCTGATGATGATATAGATACACGTTGCTTATCCTGCATAAATTCAATGCTTATATATAGAAATACAGGACTGCTTAACTATAAAGAGGATTCACATAAAGCTTTCAATAAAATTAAGAAAACTTATGATCCAGAAAATCAAATGTTTATAAAAGATGGAGATAAAAAGGAAATAGATTATACCTCAGAGGAAATATTATTGTATCTTGCAAGTACACTTGTATCTTCTGATGAAGATGATAATTCCAATATGATTTCTAACATATTCAAACATCAGATTATTGAATCAGGAATTATTGGAAGCTGGCCTGATGTTCCAAATCTAGGTAATCCAGAGAGATATGAAAATTTTTCATTGCGCTCTGAAGATTTATTAGATGAACAGAATTTTAAAATGCCATCTATTCCAACTCCTGAAGCTTCAGAAGTTGCACCAGTATTTCTAAAATCTATAACATACAATAAAAAGAAAAACACCTTTGACAAGTCAAAAAATAGCTTCTATAGTACTCAAAATATGTTTTTATTCTTTTTATTTATATATCTTTTTAAGCCCAGTTATAATATTGAGTTACTGAGAAATGCTAAGGGAAAATCCAATAAAAATAAATCTGATTTAGCAGATAATCAGAATGAAAAGATAGAAAACATTAATACAGAAAATAATAAAAATACTTCTGTTGATAAACACAATTCTAAAAAGAATAAATATGATAAAAAAGATGAGAAAATAGAAGTTGTTAACAAAGATTATATTAAAAGCAATGATGAAGATAAACATAAAAACAAGAAAGATGCTTATAATGAAAAAACTACTAATATAATTAAGGAGAAGTCCAAGGATACTCATAATTAATGTATAATATAAAACTGTTTATTAAATATATAAAAGCTGCTTCAGAATTTAGAGCGGCTTTTATATATTTAATAACTATCTCTTTATATCTAAATTTTCTATTAAAAGATTACCAAATTTATTTAATTTCAAGCCTTCTATAGATTCCTTTGAGCAAACTATAGTATTCTTTGAATACAAAGGTATAACCGGCATATCACTCATTAATTCATCAATACATTTATTATATATATCATTTTTCTTACTTAAATCTTTAGTAATATCTCCAGTAAACATAAGATCATCATATTGAATATCCTTAAACCCATATTTGTTGTAAGGCGATTTTGAACTCCAAAACTCTAAAAAAGACATGGGATTATTATAATTTATATTGTATTCACCTAGGAACATATCATATTTATTGCTTTTAATAACTTCATTTATATCACTGCTACTATAGCCCTCAAGTTGAAATTTTATACTTTTAGCTGCCTCATCTTTATTATTTTTAGCCATAGTTTCATTTATCATCTTAATAATATTTTCACATATTTTCCTATTATTATCTTTATCCACATATATAAATTTAATCACACTACCGCTTTTATAATTACTATCATTAAAATATTTTAAAGCCTCTTCCTGTGAATTGCTAGCAATATTTATATTTTTTATCTGTGAAGAATTCATATTTTCAGGAAAATACGATGATATAGTTTTCCCATAATATGCCATTATATTGTTTTGTAGGCTATTTTTATCAATAGATAAACTAATACCCTTTCTAAAATTATAATTTGAAACTGAATTGTTACTATTAAAGTTAAAAAATATCCCTTTAACTGAAAGTGTTGGAAAAACAGTAGCTTCCTTTTTATCTTTTAATCTTTCCACTTCTGTGGAGGGTGGATTTAAAAAAATATCCACATTATTATAGGTTTCAAAGTCAGCTAAGGAATAGGCACTACCATTTTTATTGGTAGCTAGTATAATATTATTGCTCTTAACTAGATTCTTAAAAACATAGTTACTATTTTTACTTAAAAGTATGTTACCATTACTCTCTACTTTTTTAATATAGAAAGCTCCTGAGTAATCCATCTTTTCATAATTACTTTTCCATTTAGTAATGTTATTATCAATCTTTCTGAGTCCATACATTGGTTGAGATAATAGCTGTAAAAAATATGGTGAAGGATAGTTTAACCTTATTTGAAGTACATTTTTTTCTGGTGCTGTAATAGCTACAGCTGAAAAATCCTTACTACCAGATGTAAAATCTGATACTCCATTAATACATTTCAACTCATATCTATATACACTATTATAATTTTGTGATAACACACCCTTAAAAAAATTAACAAAATCATTAGCTGTAATATCAGTTCCATTACTCCATTTTACATTGTCTTTCAATGTAAATGTATATACCAACCCATCTTTTGAGATATCACAGTTCTTTGCCAGTGCATAATCTATACTACTGCTTCCATTATTATCTTCCTTTTCATAAACTAATCCTTGAAATAGCACTCTTTCTAAATCTTTAACTCTTGAGGAATCCAGGTCTGTTTTACTCAAATCATCCGGTAAACTTCCGATATCATACATAAGATAGCTATTATTCTGTTTTACTGTACTTACATCTTCCTTTTTCTCTACACATCCTGAAAAAGCTATTAATATACTAATAACAATTAGAATTATACTTAGATACTTCTTCATAATCTTCATAACCACATACCCCTACTAAAATATACTTAAAATTTTAATCACAGTAAGTATTATTAACATTTATTACTTATAGTAAACAAATTTCTAGATATAAACTAGCCTTTTATATTTTAAAGAAGATATTTTACTTTCATAGGAACATAAAAATAGCACCAAGAATTCATTTATATATGAATTCTTGGTGCTATTTTTTTCTTTAATTCATAAAGTACATTTTGTTTATTTTAATATAATATCTTAATATTAAAGCTTCATCTGTTCCAAATTCAAACTCTATTAATTATAATTCGTACATTACATTATTTATTAATAACTTAATACTTTTTTATTTCTTCATTTACAAGCTTATTAACAATTTTAGGATTTGCTTTACCCTTAGTTTCTTTCATGATAAGACCTACAATAAATCCTAACACTCTCTTTTTACCATTCTTATAGTCTTCTATAGATTTTTCATTGTTGTCTAGTATATTTTTAACTACTGCAAGTATTTCATCCTCATTACTATTTTGAATCAAGCCCTTTTCTTCAATAATATCTTTAGGATTTTTACCTGTGTTAAACATATCTACTATAACTTTTTTACCTATAGCATTGGATATAGTTCCTGAATTTATAAGTTTTATAAGTTCTGCTAACTGATCCGGAGTAAATTTCAAGTCTTCTACCCATACAGCATTTTCCTTCATTATCTTTGATATATCACCCATAATCCAATTTGAAGCAGCTTTGGCATCACCACTTGCTACAGCTGACTTTTCAAAGAAATCTGCCATAGACATAGTAAGAGTAAGAACTCCAGCATCGTATTTTGGAATTTTAAATTGTTCTACAAACCTAATCTCTTTTTCATATGGAAGCTCTGGTATTGTCTTTCTAATGTCTTCAATCCAATGATCTTCTATATTTAAAGTTACAAGATCGCCCTCTGGAAAATATCTATAGTCATTGGCGAATTCCTTACTTCTCATTATTGTGGTTATACTGTTACTATCATCCCATCTTCTTGTATCTTGAGTAAGCTTCTCTCCATTCTCTAAAGCAGTTATCTGCCTTTCTGTTTCGTAGTTTAAAGCTTTTTCTAGTGCCTTAAAGGAGTTCATGTTTTTTATTTCTGTTCTTATACCAAATTTATCCGAACCCTTTTCCATAACGGAAATATTGGCATCACATCTAAGTGATCCCTCTTCCATCTTGCAGTCTGAAACTCCTATACAGGAAAGTATACTCTTTAACTTCTCAAGATATTGCACCGCCTCTTTAGGACTTCTAAGATCTGGCCTTGATACTATTTCTGCTAGTGGCACTCCTGATCTGTTAAAGTCAACTAATGTTCCTACACCTGTATGTAAAAGCTTACCTGCATCTTCTTCTATGTGTATTCTTTCAATCCCTATCTTCTTAGTACTTCCATCTTCTAATTCCACTTCAATATATCCATCTGTACAAAGTGGTAATTCATCCTGGCTAATTTGATAATTTTTAGGACAATCAGGATAAAAATAATTTTTTCTATCCATTCTTCCATACTTTGTTATTGAACAATTTAATGCAAGTCCCGCCTTAATAGCATATTCCACAACTTTCTTGTTTAAATGTGGAAGTGCACCTGGAAGGCCTAAACACACTGGACAAACATGAGAATTTGGCTGACCTCCAAACTCTGTTGTACATCCACAAAATATTTTGGTCTTTGTTGAAAGTTCAGTATGAACTTCAAGTCCTATTACAACTTCATATTCCATTTTCTTCACCATCCTTAGTCAACTATCGCTGTTTTCTTATGCCAATCAGTAGATGTCTCATAACTATAAGCTAAGTTGAATAAAACATCTTCTCTGAAATAATCTCCTATAAACTGTAGGCCCACAGGCAAATCATCTACAAAGCCACAAGGCACAGATATAGCTGGAACTCCCGCAATATTAACTGGTACTGTATAAACATCTGACATATACATAGAAACTACATCCTTTGTTTTTTCTCCAAACTTAAATGCAGTTGTAGGTGATGTAGGTGAAACCAATACGTCAAATTCCTTAAATATCTTTTGGAAATCCTGTTTTATAAGATTTCTAACCTTTAATGCCTTTTTATAATAAGCATCATAATAACCTGCAGATAAAGCATATGTACCTAGCATTATTCTTCTTTTAACTTCTTTTCCAAAGCCTTCACTTCTTGATTTAAAATAGATATCTATGGCATCTGTAGCCTCCTTAGTTCTATGACCAAATCTTATTCCATCAAATCTAGCAAGATTTGATGAAGCTTCTGCAGAAGATATTATGTAATAAGCTGCTAGTGCATATTCGGTTAATGGTAGTGAACATTTTTTTACTTCAGCACCGTTATCTTCAAGTACCTTTATAGCTTCTTCTATATTCTTCCTTACTCTATCATCAAGCCCATCTCCAAAGTATTCTTCAGGGATGCCTATTTTCTTTCCTTTTATATCTTTAACTAAACTCTTTTTATAATCTTGAACCTGTATATTAACCGTAGTAAAGTCCATTTTATCAATACCTGCAATATTTTGAGTCAAAAGCGCACAATCTTCTACATCTCTTCCTATTGTTCCAACTTGATCTAGTGTTGATCCAAAAGCTACGACTCCATATCTCGATATTCTTCCATAAGTAGGTTTAAGGCCTACTACACCACAGAAGGATGAAGGCTGTCTTACTGATCCACCAGTTTCAGTTCCAAGAGATAGAGGTGCTTCAAAAGACGCAACTGAAGCTGCTGAAGCTCCTGATGAGCCTCCTGGAACAAACTCTTTATTCCAAGGATTTATTACTTTTTTATATCCACTATTTTCATTAGAAGATCCCATAGCAAACTCATCCATATTAAGTTTCCCAAGTATTATACCATTATTATCTTTAATCCTTTGTGTAACCGTAGCATCATAGGGCGAAATATAATCTTCTAATATTTTAGAAGCACAGGTATTTTGCATTCCCTTTACACTTATATTATCTTTTACTGCAACAGGTACTCCACCTAATCCTTCTAAAACCTCTCCCTTAGAAATTTTTTCATCTAGTTTTTTAGCTTCTTCTATGGATTCCTCTTGAGCCTTATATAAATAAGCTCCTATTTCTTTATCCGTTTTATCTATTCTATTTAAAAAAGCATTGGTTACTTCTTCTACCTTAATCTCTTTATCTTTTATTAAATCCTTTAGTTCATGAGCTTTAAGCTTATGTAATTCCATTTTTCTACCTCCATTATTATCTTTAGGCACATTCAAATAAATAACTAGTCAGTATGCTAGTCTATTTTGACTTACTATTTATTTTCATATGCCTTAAATCAGTTCATAAGGCTTATTCTATTATTTTAGGTACCATTATATATTCTTCTAATTTTTGAGGCGCATTATCTAGAACTGATTTAAGACCCATTGAAGGTTCTATCTCATCTTCTCTGAATTTGTTTTCAATATAATAAGGATTAACAATTATATCTGTATCATCTGTATCAAGTTCATCTAATTTTTCTATATATCCTAAAACCTTATTAAGATCGTCTATTAGTTCTTCCTTTTCTTCTTCATTAAAACTGAGTCTTGCAAGTTCTGCAACATATTCAACGTCTTTTTTTGAAACTGACATACTATCCCTCTCTTCCTTAAGTGCTTTTTAAAATTCATCTGAAATAAAAACTAAACTTTAATATAAAAATTCTATTTA